>DAIOUP010000020.1:0-11311 GCA_036759465.1 Bacteroidales bacterium | reverse complement strand
GTCATCTACAGCTTGTTTCGCAATGGTGAGACTACCGGGGTGGTGCGTCAGGGCAGCGGTACGGTACTGAGTTTTGGTCAGCAGGCACAAACTGGGGTTTACAGCGTTCAGGCCTTTGATCTTCAGCAACTTTGCGGCAGAAATTTTCCCGGTCAGGTTTCGGTTGAGGCTCGTCCATTACCTTTAGCTAACGCAGGCAGCGATAAGACTATACCGTTTGGCACCAGTACCGTACTTCAGGGCACGGCCACGGCTGGTTCGGGATTATTTGCCTTCTCGTGGTCGCCTGCCTCACTGGTGGTGCAACCTTCGGCCCAACAAACGGCCACTAAACCCTTGACCCAAACCACAACTTTTGCTCTTCTGGTAACCGACCAGACTACAGGTTGCCAGAGCATACCCGATGATGTTACCGTAGTGGTGACTGGAAGTCCGCTTCAGGCGCAGGCCACTGCCTCGCAAGCACAGGTTTGCCAGGGCACTATGGTTCAGTTATCGGCCTATGCCACAGGAGGAAACGGAAACTACACCTACCACTGGTCATCAATTCCTGCTGGATTTTATTCTTGGGATCAAAACCTTCAAGCTTTGGCCCATCAATCATCAAGCTATGTGCTCACTGTTTCCGACGGAGTAAATATTGCCAGAGACACCATAGCCATCAACGTTTCGCCCATGCCTCAGGTGTTTTCATTGCAGGGCGGCGGTTTGGCCTGTCAGAGTGGCAACATGCCTGAAATCAGGCTGAGCGGGTCGCAACCATCTGTAAGCTATGCCTTAATCAGGGAAGGCAACGAAGTAGCCTCGTTGACGGGCAACGGATCATCACTGGTGTTCGGTCAGTTTAGTCAGCCGGGCAATTATTACGCAAAAGCTCGTACTTTGCCCGGAGGCTGTGAGGTCAATATGAACGGTGCGGCCACGGTTACGGCCGGGGTTTCGCTTATTGTGAATGCCGGCCCTGACAAAACCATCGCATCAGGTGGGCAGGTTACGCTCGAAGGACAAGTGGTTGCCGGAGGCAGCAATTATCAGTTGATGTGGGAGCCCGCCCCGAAGCTGATCAACCCCCAGGCGGTACAGCCTACCACAGTGCCCCTGAACCAGACAACACTTTTCAGAATGACTGCCACGGCACAGTCTGGTAGCTGCGGAACCGCTGAAGATTACGCCGTGGTATTTGTAGAGAATACAGCTTCAAATCTTGGATTAAACCTTGTTGCAAGTCAGTCGTCCGTTTGTCCGGGAACTGATGTAAGTCTTTTTGCCCTGGCCTCAGGCGGAAGCGGCACTTATTCATACGCATGGCGGTCCGTGCCGGCCGGTTTGAGCTTTTTTGGTAACCAGCTAAAGGTAACACCCCTGCAAACAACACGCTACATTGTCACCCTAAGCGATGGCCAGCTTCAGGTTTCCGATTCGCTCGAGGTGGTTGTCCGCAATGCGCCACAGATGTTTAGCCTGAGCGGTGGGGGCTATGTTTGCGAAGGCAATCAGGGTTTGGCACTGAGCCTAAGCGGTTCGGAGCCCGGCATTACCTATGAACTACTCAGATATGGCATGCCAACAGGCCAGTTGCTTCCGGGTACAGGACAAATACTGGCTTTCAGCAATATCAGCCTTCAGGGCGAATACACCATAAGGGCCATTAGCGCTGCCGGATGCAACCGTATAATGACAGGCTCTGCATTAGTCCAAACCGCATTGCGACCTCTGGTATTGGTCAATCCGCTGCAACAGATTCAGGCCGGACAGTCGGCACCTCTGGCCGCCAGCGTGGCCGGAAACCAGCAAAACATGCGTTTCCTTTGGACACCGCAAAACCTTGTAGTTCAGCCGGGTAATCTCATTACCAGTACATTACCGCTGCAACAGACCACTTTGTTCTATTTCACAGCCACCGATACGGTTACGGGTTGTGCCAGTCAACCGGCACAGAGTATGGTAGTGGTTACCGGGCTTCCGCTTACTGCTGGTCTGACCGCATCTTCTTACAATGTTTGTCAGGGCGATACCATCCGTTTCACAGCAATACCCGGTGGTGGCACCGGCAATTACACCTATGCCTGGCGCAACGGCTCGGGCCAACTGCTTGGAACGACGGCACAACTGCGCTATCAGGCCGTTCAGCCTGATTTGATTACACTCACCATATCTGATGGTCAGCAGCAGGCCACGGCGCAACAGGCAGTGGATGTTAATCCTTTGCCGCAATTGTTTAGTATGGTGGGTGGAGGCAGTTTTTGTTCACCTTCGCAGGGAGGTGTTTTAGGTCTTGCTGGCTCTGAGGTGGGAATTGTTTATTCTCTCTATCGTAATCAAAACCAGTTGATTATGCAGGCTTCCGGCACGGGTTTACCTCTGGAGTTCGGGCAGTTTGGCATTTCAGGGGTTTACACTGTTACGGCCCAACGAACGGGAACCACTTGCGTTTTGTCCATGGCGGGTTCTGCTTTTATCAATATGCTTCCTGCACTACAGCTTCAGCTTACGCCGGCCTACACTGTGCCATTTGGCGGCACTGCCCTGCTCACAGCCGGGGTTTCTTTTGGTTCGGGTAACTATGCCTATCAATGGCAACCATCTAACAAAGTTGTCAACCCCAACCAGCTGCAAACCATGACCGTGGCCCTCGACGCCAGCGTGGTGTTTACGCTTACGGTAACCGATTTGACAAGCGGATGTACATCAAGCGCCCAAACGGTAGTTTACATAACCGGAGGACCGCTCAACGCCCTGATTTTTGCCACAGCCTCGCAGGTATGCTCCGGCCAGCCTGTGCGCCTTACAGCCATGCCGCAGGGTGGCAGTGGCCAATACAGTTTCCAGTGGTGGTCGGTGCCAGCCGGTTTGCAAAGCATTCAGCCCAGTGTGGAGGTTTACCCTTCGGTCAGCACATGGTATTATCTGCGGGTTACTGATGGGACGCAACTGCGCACCGACTCGGTTCGTGTAGTGGTCTTTCCGCTGCCTGCACCTTTCACGGTCACGGGTGGAGGTTCAGCCTGTGCCGGTGGTCAGGGCGTCGAAGTCGGGCTTAGCGGCTCGCAGTCAGGAATTACTTATCATTTGTTGCGCAATGGGTTCGAAACGGGGCAGAGTGTTTTTGGCACTGGTAATCCGCTTGGTTTTGGCAGGCTTCAATCAGCTGGTACCTACACCGTGCGTGCATCCAACCAAAGCGGTTGTGCTCAGCTCATGAACGGGTCGGCCATGGTCAGCATTCTGCCTCCACCTCAGAGTTTTATTCTTTTTGGCGGAGGTGCAGCCTGTGCCAACGACAACAATATTGCACTTTACCTAACAGGCACAGAGACCAGTGTGACCTATCGCCTAATGCACAACGGAAGCACTATGGTGCAGGAAAAGTTAGGGACAGGTAATCCTATTTCATTCAACACCCCGGCAGTTGCTGGAACTTATACTGTTGAAGCAGTTAGATCAGGTGCCGGCTGCGCAGCTTTAATGCAGGGCTCGGCCCAGGTGCTACTCTTTCCTGTGCCTCAGGCTGCCATTGCTGGTGGCGGGGCATTGTGTTTGGGTGAGCAGCTAACGCTCACTGCTTCGGGTGGTCTGGACTATCAATGGCTGACCCAGCCGCCGCAAACGGGGACGACGATTCAGGTAAACCCATCGCAAACAACTACTTATGTCGTACGGGTTACCAATGGCTTTGGTTGCAGCGCTCAAGCCTCAGCCATTGTGCAAGTTAAACCCTTGCCAACGTTTGAACTTTTCAATGACAAGCGGACCAAAACCCTTCATGTTCAGCAAGGCATGGCCGGAGCAACATTCATTTTCCGAAATCGGTCCACTGTGCTTCAGCAAGGAACGTCAACAAGTTTTTATTACGGTGGACTTTCGTTGCCCAACGATAGCCTCCGTGTGGAAGCTGTTTCGGTTCAGGGCTGCCGGTGGAACAGCTATATTGTTTTAGACCCCGAAGGCGATGAAACGCGCATCAACGCATTTTCGCCCAATGGCGACCAGGTGAACGAGCGTTTCATGAAAGGCAGCCAAATCAGGGTATTCAACCGTTGGGGGGTCCAAATCTATTCAGGCATTGAAGGCTGGGATGGAAAATTCAATGGTGCACCCGTTTCGCCTGGCACCTATTATTATGTGCACGAGATCAAAGACCTTTCGGGCAATACCGTCCGCATTGTCAAAGGATCAATAACCCTTGTCAGAGAATGAGATCGCTTGTAGCACATATCCTCATTTCAGTGCTTTTGTTGCTCACTGCGCCAATGGTTCAGGGCCAGGGAAGTCAGGAGCGACAGGGCGACAAGGCCTTTGCAGTGCACAACTTTGCCCGGGCTGCCCGGTTGTATGATGCAGCTGTCCGAAAAGCTACCGACAAGGAAAAACGCCTTGAGCTGGCCTACAAAACGGCCAGAGCCTATCACCGCATGAATCAGTTTCAGAAAGCGCTGCAATGGTACAACGATGCTCTGGGTGAGGAGCGATCGAATGTGGAAGTTTTGGTTGCTGCCGCTGATGCCGCCATGCGGGCCAATGAGGCTGACAAGGCTCAGGCCTATCTAAAACGGGCGCTGGTGCTCAACCCCTTGCACGAAAAGGCACGTACCATGACGGAAACCCTGGCCGTATGGAAAGATCATTCGGGGATTCCGCGGGCTAATCTGAGTTTTATAAAAGCAGCAGAGGTCATCAACACCAGCTTCAGCGATTATGCACCCCGTTGGCTGGGCAATGAGTTGGTAATCACTTCCTCTCGCCCGTCCGATGGCCTTGTTCCCAGTTTCGACGGACGAACCATGCAGGATTATTCGCGACTGTATCTGTTTATCTCCAGGGCCGATGGCAGCTTTAGCGAGGCCATTCCGCTACCTGTGGCCAAAAACAAAAATGCCGGAGTCTTTGCCTGGGATGCTACCCAAAAAAGGACTTTTTTCACCTCGTGCAACAACCGCAAACAACGCTGTATCATCCTCGAGGCTACCTTCGATCCGGTGAGTTTCAGTTTTTCCAAACCCAGGGTGCCGGCCTTCATCAATAAGAAGTTTCACTATGGCCATCCCTTTGTTTCGAATGACGGTAAAATGCTCTATTTCAGCGCCAATTTGCCGGGCGGCTATGGTGGCAACGACATCTACAGCATCAGCCTGAAGCCCGACGGAAGCTATGGAATGCCTGTGAACGCCGGACCGCTTGTCAACACCGTCGGTGAGGAATTGTTTCCCGCACTGGCTGGCGACAGCGTTTTGTTTTTCAGCAGCAACGGACACAGGGGATATGGCGGACTTGACCTGTTTGCCAGCCGAATTTCAGCGGCTGGCTTTAGCAAAGCTGTGTTGTTGCCACCACCTTTCAATTCAATTTCGGATGATTTCGGCCTGAGCCTAAAGACTAACAATCCGGCTTCAGGGGCAGTAAGTTCGGGCAGGGAAGGCAGCGGTGCCGACAATGTTTACTTTTTTGAGGGTTGTGCGTTGCCCGTGCTGGTAAGAGGCAGGGTGGAAGATGTCCTCACCTCCTCACCCATTTCGGGAGCGGAAATTGCACTTAAGCCACAAGGCACGCTTTCGAATTTGATTTCGGCTACCGACGGCAGCTTCCGGTACTTTCATTGTGCGCCGGCCAAAATAGAACTCGAAGCCACAGCCGAAGGATACAAACCAGCCAAAATCACCTCAACTTTAAAGGCCTTCGCCGAGCCCGATGTCGTCGTGATCCGATTAAGCCGTATGGCCTTGCCGATTGGCTTGTCGGGCATTGTGGTTCATCGCGAAACCGGCAAACCCATCCCAGGGCAGCCTGTCCGTCTGGTGCGACCGGGCCTGCCCGAGCGTTTAGCCATCACAAACGCTCAGGGATTTTACCTGTTCGATACAGTGCCCGTCAACAGGATTTACACACTCAAGGTCGAACGTCAGGGATTTTTCAACGAATCGCGTGTGGTCAATGTGCCTGAAACGGATAGAGCCATGCTACTCAACCGACAAAATGGTTACGACCTTGATTTTGAGCTTACGCCCATCGTGCTGAAAAAGGAAATCGTGATTAACAACATCTATTACGACTTCGACAAGGCTACCTTGCGCGAATCGTCGAAGATGGAGCTGGGCAAGCTGGTAAGCCTGATGCGCGACAATCCGGCTATGCGCATACAGATCAGTTCGCATACCGACGAACGCGGCCGTCCCGACTACAACGAGCGCCTTTCGGCCTTGCGTGCCAAATCGGTGGTGGATTATCTGGTTCAGAGTGGCATACACCCATCGCGCCTTAGTTCGCAAGGCTACGGAAAGCGTTTCCCCGTATTGAAAAACGCCCGCAACGAAGAAGAGCATCAGGCCAACCGACGCACCACCTTCCAGGTGACTGACCTCAATGCTCCGGTGCAGCAGGAGAGTACTGCCCTAAAGCGCCCCGAACCGAAAAACAACAGACTGGTGTACCGGGTACAATTTCTTATCACCTCTACCAGACGAAACCCTGAAACCGACTTTGCTGCCATCAGCAATTTAGGCGGGGGGATTCAGATTCACGAAGAAGTTTCAGGACTGCTTTACCGTTACGAAGCCGGCGACAGATTCACGCTGGCTCAGGCGGAGGCACTACGCAATCAGATCAGGGCAGCAGGGTTCCCTGATAGCTTTGTGGTTCCTTATATTGATAACCAGCGGGTTAGCCTGCAACAAGCCAAAGAATTCAAGCCATGAAAAAGATACTATTTTCCCTGGGACTGATGATGTTACATTTGCTTGGCTTTGGCCAAACCGATGTGCTTTTCAGCAATCACAGCCAAAATATTCAGGCCTTCAATCCATCGGTGATCGACGATAACGGCCGCATCAACCTTACCCTTGGCGGTCGCCAGCAATGGATTGGCTTTCCCGATGCGCCTGAGGTTCAGATGCTTGGACTTGAACACTTTATGGAAGATTACAATATGGGTCTCCGGCTGACGGCCCTAAACCAGAAGTTTGGAAAAGAAGTGTTTCGCCGGCTTATTGTTGCTTATGCCTATCGGGTGAGGCTGGCCGAGGAGGCAACACTGCAGTTTGGTCTTGGGGCAGGGTTTTATCAACGACTTGTGCTGTTTAGCCAGCTTGTTTATCTGGAAAATAATGAGCCGCTCGTCCGACCCGATGAACAATACTTCAAACCTGACTTTGAGTTTGGGTTTCACGCTCAGCTCAAAGATCTGGGATTCGGTTATGCGGCCAATCACATCAGCACCCCGGCACGCGATGCCTCGCTCTCCAAGGTAGCCATTCAACATCACGCTTATGCGTTTTATTTGCTCAAAGCAACGGAAAATCTGGGTGTCAACGGCATGCTGTCGTTTCACAAACAGGGTAAGGTGTCCTACCTTCAGGCCTCCGTCTTGGCCGAAACGGGCATCATCTCCGCTGGTCTGGGCTGGCGCCACCTCGATGCCCTCATTCTTCAGGCAGGTTTAAAAATTACCGATAGAGCCAGGATTTCCTACAGCTACGATTTTGGCCTAGGCCCCACAGCCGGCCTCAGCAGCGGCACCCATGAGGTGATGTTGCGCCTAGGCTTCGACAAAAAAAGCGGTGCTTACCTATCGCCCCGCTTTATGGATTATGGAAATTGACCAGTTTTATTTGCGCAGGTAGGAGAAAAATCCATCCGAACGTAATACCTCAAGGGCTTTCAGAACGGTTTCGTCAGTTTCGCTGGTAATCTCCCAGTAGGCGCTCATATCCCATAAGTTTCTGGCAATCAGTGCTTTAATCTGCTGACGAATCAAGGATTCCGACAGTTTATACTGGGCTTCGTTCCACTCAACTTTTTCGTTTCTGGCCATCGCCAGAAAATCGTTCATAATGTTATCAGTTACATTGAACCCGGCTTTAAATTGTTCGAATTGCGGATAGTTTTTCTTGATTTTATTACGCTCCTTGTTGGCATATTCGAGGGTAAAGCGGTTGAAAACACCTTTGCGGATAAGATTTGAGTAATAATCGGTGTATTGGGTGGAGTCGAAGGGCACAAAAATATCGGGCATAATGCCGCCTCCGCCATATACGATTCTTCCGGCTTTGGTAAAATATTTAAGTGAATCAGGGAAGTGAATACTGTCGGCATGCATGTGTTCGCCGCGACGCACGCGATCCTGCATATCCCTGAAATAGTTTTCGGTGCCATCGTTGTAGGGGCGTTGGATGCTGCGTCCGGTAGGGGTGTGATAGCGGGCAGTGGTTAGCCTGATTACCGAACCATCAGGAAGCTGGAATGGCCTCTGCACCAGACCTTTGCCAAACGAACGTCGCCCGATCACAAGCCCACGGTCGGAGTCTTGTATGGCGCCAGATACAATCTCGCTAGCTGATGCCGAGGCTTCATTGATGAGTACCATGAGTTTGCCTTTTTCGAAGCTGCCGCTGCCGGTGGCAAAGAAGTCCTGACGCGGACTGTTGCGACCCTCAGTGTACACAACCAGGCTTCCGGCAGGCAGAAACTCGTCGGACAGCTCAACGGCGGTATTTAGAAATCCGCCTGAGTTATTGCGCAGGTCGAGGATCAAATTTTCCATGCCCTGCTGCCTGAGTTGTTCCATCGATGCTTTGAACTCTTCCATGGAGGTCTTAGAGAAACGGTTCAGCTTGATGAAGCCGGTTTTTCCGGGCAGCATGAAGGTGGCGTCTATGCTGTTGATGGGTATTTTGTCGCGGGTGATGGTGTAGTCGATCAGGTCTTTGCGGCCCTGGCGCAGTATGCTCACCGTTACAGTGGTTCCGCGTTTTCCGCGTAATCGCTCCATAACGTAGTTGTTATTCACCTTGGGCCCGAAAGCGTCTTCACCATTGATGCGGATAATTTTGTCGCCGGCCTGTATGCCAAGCTTGTCGGATGGTCCTCCCGGCACGGGCGAAACAATCAGTATGGTGTCGTTAAACAACTGAAAGGTAACCCCAATGCCCTCGAAACTCCCTTCGAGTGGCTCGTTGGCAGCATCAACTTCTTTCTTTGAAAGATAGGACGAATGCGGATCTAGCTCTTTTAGCATGCTGATGATGGCCTGTTCGGTGAGGCGCGGGGTGTTGACGGTATCGAGATAAAAATTTTCGATGAAAAACAGGGTGGCGGCCATCTTTTGCGTCGTCTCCTTCTGGTCGGCACGTTGCTGAGCTACAGCAAAAGCCGGTGCAAGCATGAACCCGATGACAAGTATCAGGAATGATTTACGCATCATTTTTATTCATTTTAACTATAACATCACCATTATGGCAATTGTCGTGCCAAAGGCGCAAATGTAGCATAACATTACACTGCCCAATGAGCGCTTTTGTATTGTTAGCGGAATATTGGACGTTAAAAAAACAAAACAGCCGGATAGTTGATACCCGGCTGTTTTTTCAAGATATTCTAAAACATTAGAAATCAATAATATCTATAGCTGATGCATAAATTTTATCAGCATTCGGAAGGATGGCTTTTTCGAGAATGCGGTTGAATCCCACGGGGGTGAAGGTCGAGCCTACGCGCTTCACCGGAGCGTCGAGCCATTGAAAGGCTTTTTCGGTGATGATGGAGGCAATTTCTCCGCCAAAACCGCCGAATACCTTGTCTTCGTGCACAACAAGTACACGTGAGGTCTTCTTTACACTATTCAGTATGGATTCCTCGTCGAGGGGGATAAGCGAGCGGATGTCGATCACTTCCACCTCCAGATTACGTTCATGCTTGATGCGTTCGGCCACCTGCAGCGCCATATGTGTGGTATTGCCGTAGGTGATAATGCTCAGGTGCTTTCCCTCACGACGGGTGCGGGCTTTGCCAAAGGGCACCTCAAAATCGTCGGGCACCATGGTTTCGGCCAGCGGGTCGTTGTATAGTGCCTTGGGCTCGAGGAAAAGGGTTGGACCTTTCGAGCGCATGGCTGTGCGGAGCAATCCGGCGGCGTCGTCGGCAAACGAGGGGTAAACGATTCTTACACCGGGCAGGCTGGCCAGAGCGCCTTCGATTGTTTGAGAGTGGTAGAGTCCTCCGCCGATGTAGCCGCCTGAAGCCAAACGAATAGTAACGTTGGGGGCAAAGGCTCCGTTGCTGCGCCAGTAGTCGTGTGTGGTTTCGAGGTATTGCTCCATGGCCGGCCAAAAGTAGTCGGCAAACTCGGCACCTTCAATCACAATGCGGATCTTGTCGCTAAAGCGACTCATGCCGTTGGCGGTTCCCATAATGAAGTCCTCTGCTATGGGGGCGTTGAATACGCGCTCTTTGCCAAACTCCTGCTGCATGCCTTTGGTTACGTTGAAAATGCCGCCTTTGTCCTTGTTGGCCACGTCCTGACCCCAGATATACGTATCAGGGTTTTTCCGGAATTCGTCTTTCAGGGTTTCGTTAAGTGCCTGAATGAACTTCATTTTTGTGCCCTGCGTGCCATCGTGCGTTCCATCGGGGTATTTGACGGGCTTGTGGGCTTCGGCAAAAACAAAGTTGTGTATGCTTGCCGGATCGGGATCAGGCGCCATGATGGCTTTTTTGTGAGCGGCCGATATGGTTTTCTTTGCTTCTTCGTCGAGGGTGTTGAGTTCCTGCTCGGTAAACTTTCCCGATCGGATAAGCTGCATACGAAAGCGTTCGAGCGGATCGGAAAGTTTGGTGCAATGACGCTCGTTGTCATCGCGGTAAAGCTCGTGCCTGTCGGAGTTGGAATGCGAGTGAATGCGCACGCAGTTGGCATGAACTATCACAGGCTCACCGAATTTTTCGATATGCTCTTTTGCGGCAAACATGGTGTTCATGCTGTCGAACACATTTTTGCCGTCGCAATACATGATTTTCAGGTTCTTCAGGCCGGCATAGTTGGCGGCTGCTCGGCGGTTTGCACTCTGATCGCGCTGAGGCACCGAGATGCCATAGCCGTTATCCTGAAACACGAAAATCACCGGCAGTTTCTCGTTGCTGGCCCCGTTGATGGCTTCAAAAACATAGCCTTCGCTGGTTGACGACTCGCCCTGTGAGCTGATGGCAACGCCTTTCGAACCATAGCGCTTGATGGCGCGGGCCACCCCTGTAGCATGCAGGGTGTGGTTGCCTGTGGCCGACGATACATTGTGGATGTTCCATTCAGGCTTGGCAAAGTGGTTCGACATATGGCGGCCACCGCTGGCAATATCTGTGCCTTTCGAGAGGCCGTTGAGGATGATTTCCTCAGCGTTGAGCCCAGCCGAAATGGCGGTGAGCATATCGCGGTAGTAGGGGAAAAGGTGGTCGTGGTTGCGGTCGAACACCTGCCCAATGGCCAGCTGTATGCCGTCGTGGCCTGCATAGGGTGCATGGTACGACCAGCCCAGTGCCTGCTTCAGGT
>DAIOUP010000019.1:0-11365 GCA_036759465.1 Bacteroidales bacterium | reverse complement strand
AAATTGAATTCCAAAAAAATCCTTCTCCTGCTGGTTTCGCTGCTGTCTTTGCTGGCTGCTGGCCTGCTTGCATGGTCGCAGCTTGATATTCAATTGCTTGAGGATATCAATGCGGGTCGGGAAAGGCGTTTCGACCCCTTGCTTATCTTTATCACCAACACGGCCGGCCCCTTTACCTTTGGAATCCCCTTGCTGATACTTTTGGTGGCAGTGATGCGAAAGGATATTTTACTAAAGCTGGCAAGCTGGTATATAATCTTTTCTGTTCTTGTTGCCGTCGCCATCACTAACCTGATGAAATATACCATACTACGACCCAGGCCTTTTGAAACCTATAGTTTCATCGAAAAGCTGAGTTCAGGCGGTAGTCCTTCGTTTCCAAGTGGTCACACCAGCGATGCATTTGTGCTTGCCATGGCCCTGAGCCTTGCATTCCGCCGCAGATGGGTAACCTATCTTTCATTTGCCTGGGCTTTTACTATGGGTTACACCCGCATGGGTTTGGGCGTGCACTATCCGGCTGATGTTCTGGTTGGTGCAGTGGTTGGCGTTACTTCAGCTTTTGTCGTTTATGAACTAACCCGCGAAAAGCTGTTGCCGGGGAAACTTCCCGAAAATTGATCCTATTGGTTCACACGGTAACGCTTTCCCGGCAGGGCTGTAACAACGCCATCGAATTCAAGCGCAAGCAGCAGACCTGCCAGTTTTGAGGCCGGGAATCCACTACGTAGCATAATGTCGTCAATACCACATTCCTTTTCACCATTGAAACTGTCGAGCAATTGCTTCTCTTCTTGGCTGAAATCCCTGAAAAGTCGGGTTTGGGCCGCCTGCACTTGCACCTTGTTGTCCCATCCCATGCTGTAGATCAGATCTTCAGCCGAGCGGATCAGGGCTGCCTTGTTGGTACGAATAAGCAGATTGCAACCTTCGCTGAAGGGGTCGTTGATGCGACCCGGAAATGCAAAGACATCGCGGTTGTAGGATGCCGCTATCTCGGCTGTGATGAGGGCTCCGCCCTTGCGGCCCGATTCGACAACCACCAGAGCATCCACCATTCCAGCAACAATTCGATTGCGACGAGGAAAATTCTCTTTATCGGGTGTTGTACCCGAGGTAAATTCAGTAAGCAGTCCACCCTGATTCAGCATCTTTTCCGACAAGCTTTTATTGGAATGGGGATAGATCCTGTCCAGTCCGTGACCAAGCACGCCTACGGTGGGCAAGGCATGCCTCAATGCGGCACGATGGGCCGAGGTATCAATTCCATAAGCCAGACCACTGACAATAAGCACATTACTTTGCTTTAAGCCTTCAACCAACTTATCGCAGAGTTGCTGGCCATATTCCGTTGCATTTCTGGTACCTACAACAGCCACCACCTGTGCAGCGTTGAGGTCGGTATTGCCCTTATAATAGAGCATCAGCGGACTGTCGGCGCAATGTTGCAAGCGCTTCGGATAGGCCTTATCGAGGTAGAATAAAGGCTGAATATTTTTTCTTTCGATGAACTCAATCTCTTCCTCCGCCTGTTTAAAGTGTTTGTTATTCAATAAATTGTGTATAGCTGCAGGTCCAATTCCCGGAATTTTCTCTAATTGCCTTTTCTTTTCGTTAAACACTGCTTCAGGGCCGCCACAGTAGGCCACCAGCTTTTTGCCCAATACATCGCCTATGCCGGGAATCAGGGTAAGTGCAATCTTGTAAAGGAGTTGGTCCGTCATCCCGCCAAAATTAGGAAAAAGCCTAATTTCGCCCAAAGCACAATGCATTGGCAGCACAAAGAAAACGTATACTCGTTTGTGTGCTCGACTGGGGCATCGGCCATGCCTCACGCAGCATTCCTATTTTAAGGCATTTGCAGAAAATGAACTGCGAAGTGCTCATCGCTGCCAATGGAGGAGCAAAGGCACTGCTTAAACAATACTTTCCTGATGCATATTATCTTGATCTCCCATCAGTTACGATAAAATACAGCCGAAGCAAATGGCTAGGATGGAAGCTACTGTTGCAAATGCCACGTTTTATTTTTGGAATCTTCAAAGAAAACACGTCACTGCAAGCACTCATAGAAAAACACAACATCAATGGCATCATATCCGACAACCGTTTTGGCTGCTGGAGCAATAAAGTACCTTCGGTTTATCTTACTCACCAGGTGAACCTGATTTCCCCAGTTCTTGACATTTTACTCTCCCCTTTACTCACAAAGATGCACCATTGGATCATCAGGAATTATTCCGAATGCTGGATTCCTGATCTACCCGGCAACATGAATGAAGGATTGGCCGGCAAGCTTTCACATCCACCGGCCAAAGGCATAGAAAGCCACTACATTGGATTGCTGAGTCGTTTCGAAAAGCCAGTTGGTCAGGTTTCAGCAACCGGAAATTATGTTTTGACCTTACTTTCAGGCCCCGAACCACAACGCAGCATACTCGAAAAGAAAATTCTTGAAGAATTAGGAGCCCACACCTTGAAGATTGTCCGCGGACTTCCCGGGTATCCAGATCGGGCAGCGCCATCGGACAATGTGGAATGGTTCAATCATGCAAGCGATGAACTTTTTACCAGTCTCGTTCAGGGTGCCCAGCACATCATCTGCCGCTCGGGCTATTCCACCCTCATGGATCTGGTTTGTCTGGGCAAATCAGCGCACCTCATTCCCACACCAGGACAAACTGAACAGGAATATCTTGCCAAGCATCTGAGTGCAGCTGGACTCTACAGCACTCAACAGCAAGATGAGAAAATAGAGCTACCTGATAATAATAAACAAGATATTGATCAACAGCGCTTTAATGTAGGCAAAGACCTCATGGGCAGCACGCTCGAATCTTGGTTGGCAAAGCTTTAATGCGTATTTTTGTACGGAAATTCCTGACCGATGCATATTACAAGGGACATGAAAATGGTGGATGTCGTTCATCTAAACCACCACCTCATACACATCATACATCGTTTCGGCATCCAGCTGGGTTTCGGCGAAAAAACCACAGCCGAGCTTTGCCATGAATACGGTATCGACCTTCCTTTTTTTCTGGAAGTGCTCAACACTTATCACGACAGCGCCTATTTCCCTTTGCACAATTTGCAGCAATTTGGCGCCGGGCAATTGGTGAACTACCTCAAGCGCACCCATCAGGATTATCTGGAGCACCGTATTCCGGAAATTGAAGAATTGCTCAAACGCCTGATGGAGCGGCCCGACCTCGACAGCGAAAGCCGTCGACTTCTCGCTGACTTTTTTCAGCATTACAAGACCGAACTCACCAATCACATCCAGAACGAGGAAGGCATTGTTTACCCTTATGTACTTGCCCTTGAGCGATATACACGTACTGGCAGTGCAAGTGATCTGGAGTATCTGCAATCGCTGCAATACAGCATTCGCAAATACGAAGAAGAGCATGATGATGTGGAGGAAAAACTATTTGACCTTAAAAACATCATTATCAAATACATACCTAAGCCCAAAGACAGCAGATTGCTCAATCGTATTCTTCATGAGTTGTTCGAGCTGGAGGCCGACCTAAACAACCATGCTCACATGGAGGACCTCATCCTGGTGCCTATCGTGGAGCAGATGGAACGCAAACTTTCAGCCATCAATCCCGCATAGCCTGTCATGGAAAGCCCGCTGGTTATGCTCATCATCGAACCTTCCTTTTTGGTACGCGAAGGCTTCAAAACCCTTTTCAGCCAAATGGGCTTGTCGTTCAGAATGGAAGAAACCGACCTGCCTGTGGCCAATCTTGGGAAACTTATCCAACGCTCTCAGGCTAAACTTATCATTATCAACCCTATACTGCTTCAGCAACCCATCATCAACAGGGCCGATTCTGCCTTTGCCGGTCTCATTTTAGCAGGTCTTATTAACAAAAAAACAAACGATGCCATTACCGGACAATTCGATGCCGTTGTACCCTGCGATGCCGGACGACCACTGCTCATCGAAACATTCGAAGACTTGTTCAGAAAACGCGGTTTAATTGAGGAGGTGCAAAACGACCAGCAGCTCAGCGAACGCGAAACTGAAATACTACGCCTTGTGGCCTTGGGCCTGACCAACAACGAGATAGGTGAAAAATTGTTTATCAGCGTGCACACGGTCATGACCCATCGCAAAAACATCACACGTAAACTGGGCATCAAAACCGTTTCGGGTCTGACGGTTTACGCCATACTCAATAAAATCATACTAGCAGAGGAACTCAAGGGCAATATATAGGCCTGAGTTGCGAACAATATCACACGGAAAGTTGTTGTGGCGTTCAGATTGCAGGAATAGTGTATCTTTGCAGCCGTTTTTAGAACGATTTTAAATAACACCTGAATGGAAAAAATAGGCATCTTTTACGGAAGCACAGGCGGAAGCACCAAATCGGTGGCCGAGCGTGTGGCCAAGGCCTTTGGCCAGCGCGCTGATCTGCACGACATTAAAGACTCCACTCCCGAAATGATCAATGGCTATAAATACCTCATTTTTGGCACTTCGGCTTGGGGTATTGGCGATATGCAGGACGATTGGGAATATTTCATCTATGAACTCGATCAGCTCAACTTTGAAGGGAAGAAAGTTGCGCTCTTTGGTTTGGGCGATCAGGTGGAATATGCCGACAGTTTCGTTGATGGTTTGGGAACACTCTACTGCCGCTTGCCCGATAAAGATGTGGTAATTGGTCAATGGCCACTCGACGGTTATAAGTTTGCTTTTTCCCTGGCCGATAAAGAGGGCAGCTTCGTAGGCTTGGTGATCGACGAGGAAAATCAGGCCGACCAGACTGATGCCCGTATCAAAAAATGGGTAAAGCAGCTTGAAGCTGAGTTCGTTTGATTTTGACAAAAAAATAGAAGGGGCTGCCTGCGATTCGGCAGCCTCTTTTTTTATTGAAATTTGATGATTACTGGTTAATGAACACCAAACTGTTATCCAGATAATCGATAAGCATCGGTTGCTCGTTGCTCACCTCACCTGCCAGAATTTTCTTCGACAGATCGTTAAGCAACTGCTTTTGAATAATTCTGCGCACGGGTCGGGCGCCATACTGCGGATCGTAGCCAGCTTCGGCAATATGTTCGAGGGCAGCACGGCTGATGTCGATATGAATACCGTTTTTCTCCAGCAGACGTTTCACCATGTTAAACTGTAGCCTTGCCACTTCCACAATCTGGCTGCGGTCGAGCGGGCGGAACATGATAATGTCGTCAATGCGGTTCAAAAATTCGGGCCTGAGCTGTCGCCTAAGTAAATCGAACACCTGATTACGGGTTTGCTCGAAAAGCCATTCGCTCACTTCGCCATTCGCTTCGCCAAGTTTTTCCTGTATGACGTGCGAGCCTATATTGGATGTCATGATGATGATGGTGTTTTTGAAGTTCACCGTTCGCCCCTTATTGTCGGTGAGGCGCCCGTCGTCGAGCACTTGCAACAGGATGTTGAAAACATCGGGATGTGCTTTTTCGATTTCGTCGAGCAGCACTACCGAGTAGGGTTTGCGGCGGATGGACTCGGTGAGCTGACCGCTTTCGTCATAACCTACATAGCCCGGAGGCGCACCAATAAGGCGCGCCACGCTATGACGTTCCTGATACTCCGACATATCAATCCGCACCATGGCATTTTCGTTGTCGAAAAGGAATTCTGCCAGCGCTTTAGCCAGTTCGGTTTTTCCTACTCCGGTGGTCCCCAGAAAGATGAACGAGCCTATTGGGCGAGCTGCATCCTGCAAACCAGCCCTGCTGCGGCGGATAGCATCGGCCACCGACCGGATGGCCTCATCCTGGCCAACTATACGCTCGTGCAGGTGCCCCTCGAGCTTAAGTAGTTTCTCGCGTTCGCTTTGCAACATCTTTTTCACCGGGATACCGGTCCAGCGCGAAACAATTTCAGCCACTTCCTCTGCCCCCACCTCTTCGTTGATCATGGGCTTATCACCCTGCAGTTCGCGCAGTCTGCTTTGTGCTTGCTCAATAGCCCGCTCCGCTTCGCGCATGCGGCCATATCGAAGCTCGGCCACGCGACCAAAGTCGCCTTCGCGTTCGGCCTTAACTGCCTGCAGCTTATAGTCTTCGATCTGCTGCTTCTGACGCTGTATCTCCTCAACCAACTGTTTTTCGCGTTGCCATTGGCTGCGAAGCCTGTTTCGTTCCTCGCTCAGCTCAGCCAGTTCCTTGCTTATGCGCTCAAGCTTGGGATGATCGTTCTCGCGACGTATGGCCTCGCGCTCAATTTCGAGCTGGCGAATACGACGTTCAACAATTTCGAGTTCTTCGGGCAATGAGTTGATTTGCAGTCGCAAACGCGAAGCTGCTTCGTCAATGAGGTCGATGGCCTTGTCGGGCAGGAAACGATCGGTGATGTAGCGCTGCGAAAGCTCCACGGCTGCTACAATAGCTTCGTCGAGAATGCGCACTTTGTGGTGGGTTTCGTAACGCTCTTTGAGGCCACGAAGAATGCTGACTGCATCCTCAGTGGCAGGCTCGTCCACCATCACTGGCTGGAAACGACGTTCCAGAGCCTTGTCGTTTTCAAAGAATTTCTGGTACTCCTTGAGGGTAGTGGCACCAATGGCACGAAGCTCGCCGCGTGCAAGCGCAGGTTTTAGAATGTTGGCAGCATCCATAGCTCCTTCGCTCTTGCCTGCACCTACAAGGGTGTGTATTTCATCGATAAACAGAATGATATCTCCCTCGCTTTCAACCACTTCCTTGACTACACTCTTGAGCCTTTCCTCGAACTCGCCTTTGTACATAGCACCGGCAATGAGGGCGCCCATATCGAGCGAATAGATCTGTCTTGTCTTGAGGTTCTCGGGCACATCGCCATTTACGATGCGATGAGCAAGTCCTTCGGCAATGGCAGTCTTACCCACACCGGGTTCACCAATCAGGATGGGGTTGTTCTTTGTGCGGCGCGACAATATCTGCAGAACGCGGCGAATTTCCTCATCACGACCAATCACCGGATCAAGCTTACCCTGATGAGCCATCTCGTTCAGGTTGCGGGCATAACGACCCAAAGCCTCGAGCGACTGCTCTGCAGTGGGGCTGTTTACTTTGCTCCCCTTACGCAGCTGCTGGATCACTTCCTCCAGGTCCTTGCGGTTGATGTTGCTGTCTTTCAATATTCTGCCAGCTGTTGAGCTGGAATCAAAAACTGCAAGCAGCAAATGGTCGAGGGCCACATAGTCGTCGCCCTTGTTCTTGGCCATGGCCAATGAAGCCTGCAGTGTGCGACTCAGCTCGTTCGAAATGTATTGCTCCCCTCCCTCTACCTTTGGAAGTGATTGCAGCGTCTGGTCCACAACCTTTACAAAATTCTCGGCATTAACGCCTAATTTGCCAAGAATGTGCGGCAAAAGGTGATTGTCGGCCATAAGCATGCCTTTGAGCAGGTGCAGGTTTTCTACCGACTGGTGATTTCGCTGGGCAGCCTGCTGCTGGGCATACTGTATGGCTTCCTGTGCTTTATGTGTGAATTGATTCAGATTCATAAAATATTTCTCCTTTGGTCAAGTTTTGGTCAAACCTTGTACCAATGTGAAAATATGTCAATATGTCAGTTAATACACTGAGAATCAGCATCTCGAGCAGCAAACAACAAAGACAGAAAAACGCTGTATAACAATCACTTAAAAATCGTCAAGAGAAGTATCATGTCATTTTTGCAGGACGAGGAGTCTTCTGGACAGGCTACCTGTGATTTTATTATTGCATTTATATGTGTGTAGGACACATAAATTTCGTCCCTGATGGGACGAGAGGGTTCCGGGTTGGATGTTTCGTGTTACCGATATTACGTCCCGTAGGTACGGGACGATGATCAGGTGTGCCAACTGTACAGTTATGACTGTTATTTGTCACTGCACACTGTTCGTCTTTCACTTTTTACGCTTCAGCCCCGTAACCCCAAAAAAAGTAATTAAACACCCGTAACTAGCATCCAGCGACTACTCCAACCTCAGCACCGGCCATGTTCCGGCTTGACGCAATGTCTCGAAGTTTTTGTAATTGATCAGGCCATACATGGATTGCGGTTCAAGGGCAAGGATCAGGCGCAGGTTATATTTCTGATTCAAAGGCAAATAAATGTAATCGTCAGGGCTGACTACTTCCAAAGAATGCCTTTCTACAAGGGCTTTTTTGTTTTTTATTTCTTCGTCCACGCTTTCTTCAAAGCCGTTAATGTGGTAAATAAAGGCTTTTCCCTCGGTCGGTAGCTCTTCGTATTTGAAATAATTGTTCCGCTTTAGCCAGTCCATAAGTGCCTGATTGCTTTTTGGTATAAGATAACCTTTAGGTGGGTTAACATCCAGATTGGAGATTACCATGGAATGATAATTTTCAACCACGAAAACGGTATCCCTACCTGATTTTAGCGAGAGCAGAGGATAGTTCAACGGTTTGCTGTCGGGCATATGCTCCTGACGAATAGAAACCGGAAATGGCAAGGTTTCAACGTTTTTTCGGGCAGCTTCCACCATTTTCATCACATCTTGCCGGTTTTGGATCGCCCAGGAAACGAGGATCTCGGCAGTGGCCAACTGGCTATTGGCGCGGCGTTCGAGCCTATCGAGCGAATCTCGGCCATTCATGCCCTCCACGATTACCGAAAAAGTACCTGTAATAGCAAAACTTTGCCTTCCATCATCAATGTCAGTAGTGCTATGTCTGAGCCTCTCTCCTTCGGGCAGGCTGCCAAGGGTGTATTCAAAGAAACTGTAACCCCTATTGTTGAGTTGCTTTTTCACATAGGGCAACAGCCTGTTTTTGAATGCATAACGAATCTCATCACTGGTATTCAAATTGGTAGGACCGCCCAGCTGAATGTCGAAGTTGCGACGATAACCAAATTCCTCCCAGGATTTGCCAAAGGGATAATATTCGTGAAAATCTACGGTGAAGTGGGGGTCGAATATGTCGAAAACCCGCTGAATCAGTTTTGTTTCAGCAGCTTCGAGCACAAGGTGATCGCGGTTCAGATCAATTCCCTCTGCGTTTCGCCGTTTATTTTTATTGCCGCCATATGGGTTGCATTGCGGAATAATCGTCAATTCAGCATGTTGCAGCCAATGATCATGTTTTCCCTCGGCCAGGTCGCGAATCAGCAACAACAAACCTTCCATACCTGAGGGTTCGTTTCCATGCTGCTGGGCGATGAGCATGATTCGTAAACGATTTAAATTGCTCTGTTCCGGATTGGAAAAACGAACGACCGGAATATTCATGCTATCGCTGACACTAAGGTTTTTAACAGTGATGGCATTATGATATCCATTAATTTCGATCAGAAACTGTTGGATATCAATACCTGATGTGGTTGCAGCATATCTTGTCTTTTCGGCAGGCGTAAAAATTTTTTCAGGTCGCTGACAGGACTGAAAAAGAATAAAAAGCAATAATGAAATTTGAAGCAGGCCTTTCATAGCCAATAAATTAATAGGTTACTTAGGGCTAATTCCTGGAAGATGGAAGCAGAATCGTGAAAGTTGAGCCTTTACCCTGCGTACTGCTCACCAGGAGCTTTCCGTTGTTTCGTTCCGCAAAATCCTTGCAGAGGATTAAACCCAGACCTGTACTTGGTTCCCCCTCAGTTCCGGGACGGTTCGACTTACTATCGAGCGAAAACAGATTTTCCAACATTTCCTTAGACATTCCGATTCCCGTATCTGAAACCTCAATCGAAACCATATCCTTTGAATCCTGCCCGGAGCTGACTGCGACAACTCCTCCTTTTTGGGTGAACTTGATAGCATTGGAAATCAGGTTGCGAAGTATGGTGTTTAGCATATTTTCGTCGGCAAACACATAAAGTCCGCCGGTTAATGTGGATTGAACCGTAAGCTTTTTATTCTGTATTGCCTCACTGTAAATTTCAAGGTTTCGCTCCACAAGTAGCTTAACGTCAATGGCTTCAGGACGGGTTTTTACTTCGTTGCGCTGCATACGCGACCACTGCAGTAGGTTGTCGAGCAAACCGCTGAGCGACTCGGCCGAACGATTCATACTTAAAGCGATTTCGCGCATTTCCTCTTTGCTCATGTCGGCGCTGTCGTCGATAAAGAGGCTCGTCAGACTCAGGAATGCGCTGATGGGGCTGCGCAGGTCGTGGGCAATGATTGAAAACAACTTATCCTTTTCGCCGTTAAGCGCTCTTAATCGTTCTTCGCTTTTGCGTATGGTTTCCTGCAATTTGTAGCGATGCGTTATATCATGAACCACCAGTAGCTTGCCGACAACAGCATTTTTGTGGTTTAGAATATCCGAAGTGCTCACCAGATAAATCTTTTCTTCATCAGGATACAGTATCGGAAGCTCAATACTTTCCTCTCCCTTGCGATTACTAACTTCCACCAATTCGGGAAAATCTTTCAATAGCTCATTCACTGGTTTTCCGAATGGTGTTCTTTTCCATCTGAAAATCTGATCAGCTACCGGGTTGCAGTCAACTAGCCTAAGTTTGCCATCGATCACAAGAAGACCGTCGTTCATGCTGCGAAATACGTGTTCGCGGGCAATCGGAAGCAGGTCGAGCATACGGAATCTGAGAATACTCACCGACATCAATATACCCGAAATAGTAAACGCAAACGGGGTTGGATCGATATTTTTAATAGGCATGAGCTTAACGAAATACAAAGTAAAGGAAAGCAGAGGCACAATAACGGCAATAAGCAAGAAATTCAACTGATTCCTGAATAATGACCTCTGATGTACCAGCTTTCGAATCAGTACGCCCAGAGCGTAAATATTAAGCGCATAGGAATAAAACACATGAACATAATACCAGGGCCCGATTTCAAGTTTGAGTAGCGGTATTGGTCCTTGATCGCTTAGTTCAACATGTTTGTAATAAAATGTATGATGCTCGTGGGTTATGGCGAGCGCCATTGTTATCAGGGGAATGATTGATAAATAGCCGATATGCGTTGACTTGATGGTCGTTTCGATGCCCGAATAATTGAGCACCACCAGCATCATCAAAAGCGAAACCCATGGTATGGCAATGTATTCGAGCTTGAGCCAAAACTGCATCATATTCTGCGTTGTGGAGGCAAGCTCCATGGCATATGTTGCCGACCACACGCCTATTGCAAGCATCGCAAGCGCGAAGAGCCTTCCGCGCGGAGCATAACGCTGTTTGCGGGCCTCCATAGCCAGAGCAAAAGATATGAAGGCCGGCACAAGCAGAATGAGAGCGTAAATGTTGAGCTGCATACGTTAGCTATTATACGCACAAATTTAAGTCATAACAAGCTAAAAGAATACGAAAGCTCCAACAGACATAATCGTTTGAGAAAGAAAATTGATCGTAATGGCGTCATTCCATATGCGAAAAATAGATTCAAAAAGGGTTTTAATA
>DAIOUP010000018.1:0-11577 GCA_036759465.1 Bacteroidales bacterium | reverse complement strand
GACGGTGATATTGCTGCTGGTAGGTTTGCTGCTCTATGCACGAAAAAAGCTTACGCCGCAGGGAAAGGTTAAGATTATCATCAATGATGAAAAAGAGCTGGAGGTAGACCCGGGCTCCACACTTCTTTCAACGCTCTCGGCCAACAAGATTTTCCTGCCCTCGGCCTGCGGCGGTGGTGGCACCTGTGCCATGTGCAAATGTCAGGTATTCGAAGGAGGAGGAAGCATCCTCCCTACCGAAACGGGCTTTTTCTCACGAAAGGAACAGCAAAAAAACTGGCGTCTTGGTTGTCAGGTTAAGGTTCGCGAGAATATGAAAATTGCCGTTCCGCCAGAAGTGTTCGGCATCAAAAAATGGGAATGCGAGGTAATATCGAACCACAACGTTGCCACCTTTATCAAGGAGTTTGTCGTAAAACTGCCCGAAGGAGAACGTCTTGACTTCCTTTCGGGAGGTTATATCCAGATTGATGTTCCCAAAATAGAGGTAGATTTCAGCAAGGATATCTTTGTTGAAGAGGAATACCGCGATGAATGGGATAAATTCAAGATGTGGGACCTCAAGATGAAGAATACCGAAGAGCAGTTCCGCGCCTATTCTATGGCTAACCATCCGGCCGAAGACAACATCGTCATGTTGAACATCCGTATTGCTACCCCACCATGGGATCGCAAAACGAACAGCTTCATGAAGGTAAATCCAGGTGTTTGTTCTTCATACATTTTCTCCCGTAAACCAGGCGATAAGGTAATGGTTTCGGGACCCTACGGTGAATTCCACATCAAGAAAACCAACCGCGAGATGATGTTCATCGGCGGTGGAGCAGGTATGGCGCCAATGCGCTCGCACATTTTCCACCTTTTCCATACCGAGAAAACCGGACGCAAAGCTACTTTCTGGTACGGTGGTCGTTCGCTGCGCGAGCTCTTCTATATCGATGATTTTAGGAATATTGAACAAAATTTCCCGAACTTTAAATTTCATGTAGCCTTGTCGGAGCCAAAGCCTGAGGACAATTGGACCGGCTATACCGGTTTTATCCACCAGGTAATTATGGACAACTACCTCAAGCAGCACCCTGAGCCGGAGGAAATTGAATATTACCTCTGCGGACCGCCGATGATGAACGCGGCCGTGTTTAAAATGCTCGACGAACTGGGTGTACCCAAGGAAATGATTGCCTTCGACGATTTCGGGGGATAAACCATAAAGCCAGCCTGTGGGCTGGTTTTTTTATGCAGTCCTTTTTTTAATTTTGATATCCTTAAGTCCATCACGAATGCCCAGATTACGTTTCAGTATTCTCTTTCTTTTTCTACTTATGGCAGCAGCATGCCATCGCACACCCAAAATGGAGAAAGTTGTTCTTCAAGGCGAAGCACAGGGAACATATTATGCAATAACTTACTTTGATGACCAGGGTCGGGATTTAAGACCTAAAATTGACTCGGTGCTTCATGTCATCGATCATTCCATGTCGCTCTGGGTCGATAACTCTCTGATCAGCCGCATCAACCGGGGTGATACCACTGCATTGCCCGACGATCATTTTATTTATAACTTTCTTCTTGCCAAAGAGGTTAGCGCCGCCACCGACGGCTACTTCGATTTTACCGTTGGCCCGCTGGTAAGTGCCTGGGGATTTCATCGGAAAAACAGACTCGAGATAACGCCCAAAATGATCGATAGCCTGAAATCTTTGGTTGACTACCGACGCGTGCGTCTCGAAAAGAAAAGAATAGTCAAGGAAGATCCTCGTATCAGCTTCGATTTCAACGCTATAGCCCAAGGATACAGTGTCGATCTTATCGCTGAATTGCTTGATGGATTAGGTGTCGAACATTTTATTGTCGACATTGGAGGCGAAATTGTGGCCCGCAACAGGAAGCCTGATGGCAGCCCATGGCGGGTCGGGATAGAAACACCTTCCGAAACCAAAGATGATGAGCGAAAAGTGGAAACGGTAATAACGCTCGAAAATAAAGGCTTAAGTACCTCCGGCAGTTACCGCAAGTACTTCGAGCAGGACGGAAAGCGTTTTTCGCACAGCATTGACCCAAAAACGGGCTATCCGGTTCAGCACAGTCTGATTAGCGTTACCGTGCTGGCCGAAAATGCGGCGATTGCCGATGCTTATTCCACCGCCTTTATGGTGATGGGTCTCGAAATGTCGCTCGAGATTATGGACTATCTTGGAGGAATTGAGGCCTTTTTTATTTACTACGAAGATGGCCAATATAAAACAAAAGCGACCCCGGGAATGGAGTCGCTGATGGAAAAATAAGTTTTTTGTAGTGTCTTAGTGCCCGGTCACAGTCTTGTTTTCGCAGCTGTTTTCTCCTCCGCCGCAACTACAGCCGATTTTTTGGCCGTGTGCATCCACACTGCTGCATTGCTTTTTAAACTCCCCGTTTTTCTGCACAAACATTTTGATGGCGATGCCAGCCATGCCCAGCCCTACGAGTACTACGCTGAGTAAAAGTATCTTGAGAAACATATTAGTTTAATTTTTGCAAAGGTACGCCAATTAAACGTTTCAGGCATTCTTTTGTTCTGGTCTTTTAAATTCTGAAAGCAAAATAGCAGCGGCAACACCGGCGTTGAGCGATTCGGTAAAGCTTCCGGAAGCTCGTGGAATGGTCACTGGGATGTTGATCATTACCGACAGACCCGGTCTGATGCCATGCGATTCGCTCCCAATAACCAAAACGGAGCCTGCGGTTTTCAGCGGCACTTCATAAAGTGGTTTGCCTTCCATAACAGCTCCGTAAATCATTCCGTTTCTCAACTTTATTTGGCTCAGTAACGAAAAAAGGTCTGTGCGTATTACTCTGGTTCTGAACAGCGAACCCATTGCGCTCTGCACCACTTTGGGTTGCCAGGGGTCGGCGCTGTCGGTGGAACAAAATATTTGTTTTACTCCAAACCATTCTGCCGTGCGGATGATGGTTCCCATATTGCCTGGATCGGAAATGCCATCGAGTGCGAGGGCAAATTCTTCTTCGTTGGGAATAGATTCCGGCTGTGTCTGTGGTATTTTACATTCGGCGAGTATGCCCGGAGGGGTGCGCAGCTGGCTTATCTGCTGCATATCGCGTTCGCGGACGATGTGCACCTTGTTACCAAATATGGATAGCCAGCGGTGCGAGGCCTGTTCATCAGTGCAATATACTGCATTGGTTTCGATGGGGCTGTGAAGCAGTTCCTGAACTGTTTTCAGGCCTTCGGCGACAAACAAACCGGTTAGCTGCCGGTATTGTCCATCACCGAGCTTGCGAAGGTGCGTTATCTGGGCTCGTGTAAGCATAAAAAAACCTGGTCCGATGGTTCAGACCAGGCCAAAAATAAGGTTTAAGAGCGGTTACTCGGCAAATACTTCAAAGTCAATTTCAAACTGAACTTCTTTGTGCAGTTTGATCTTGGCTTTGTAGTTGCCAAGTTCCTTGACCGACTCTTCGTTGATGTGAATCTTCTTGCGATCGATTTCGATATTGGTGGCTTCCTTGATGGCGTTGGCAATCTGAACGGTGTTTACCGATCCGAAGATTTTGCCCGATGTGCCGGCCTTGGCAGCAATGCGGAGCGACAAACCTTCAAGCGCTTTGGCTATCACGAGGGCTTCGTTCTTGATTTTTTCGGCTTTAAAGGCCTGCTGACGCTTGAGTTCGGCAAGAACCTTACGGTTAGTTTCGTTGGCGATTACAGCCAGACCTCTGGGAATGAGGTAGTTGCGAGCGTAACCGTCTTTTACTGTTACGATATCGTGGGTGAATCCCAGGTTTTCGACGTCCTGTTTGAGAATTACTTCCATGTCTTGTTCCTCCGGCTTTTATTTAAGTAAGTCAGCTACGTAGGGCATGAGGGCCAGATGACGGGCGCGCTTAACAGCCTGAGCTACCTTTTTTTGATACTTTGTGGATGTCCCAGTGATACGGCGGGGCAACAGCTTGCCTTGCTCGTTCACGAATTTAAGCAGAAAATCGGCATCTTTATAATCGATATACTTGATGCGGTTTTTCTTGAAGCGGCAGTATTTCTTTTTCTTGGTGTCTACCGCAATGGGAGTCAAATATTTGATCTCGGTGCTTCCTTGTTGTGCCATGATTCAGATTTTTTGAGGGTTGATTAAGCTTTAGCTTCAGCCGCTTCGAGTGCTTTCCTGCGCTTTTTCTCGTTGTAGGCTACTGCATGTTTGTCGAGCTTCACCGAAAGGAAGCGGATTACACGCTCGTCGCGCTTCAGCTGTGTTTCAAATTCGGCAATCAGTTCGCCGGAGGCCCTGTACTCGATCAGATGGTAAAAGCCGGTCGATTTTTTCTGGATCGGATAGGCAAGCCTGCGCATGCCCCAGTGCTCTTCGTGAACGATTTCGGCACCCTGTTCCTTCAAAAAATCCTGAAACTTCTTTACCGCTTCCTTCATCTGTTCTTCAGACAAAACGGGAGTTACAATGAAAACGGTTTCGTACTGGTTCATAATTAGGATTTTGTAATAATTGAATTGTGTTTCGAAAATGGAGTGCAAAGGTACGGATTGTTTCCGAATTTCGAAACGTCTGATATAAAAATAATCAAGAATTGATCCCTGCCCAGGGTCTCAGGCGTACTTCAGCATGGTGCTGCAGATGAATGCGGCAGCCTTTCCGTCGCCAAAAATCTCAGGAAAATCGTTTGGTCGCTTTTCAATAAAGCTATTGTAAGCCAATAGGATAGCTTCGTTATCTGCACCCGAGAGTCTTGCAGCGCCAACCGCTACAATCTCCTTCCATTCGGTTTCGTCGCGCAAAATGATGCTGGGCTTACCAAAAAAGTAGGCTTCTTTTTGCACCCCGCCCGAGTCGGTTATCACCATATCTGCCCTGCTCTCAAGCCATGTCATCTCCAGAAATGAGGCTGGAGGCGCAATGATAAATTTGTCATTTTCGAGTACTGCACGATAGAGCAATGGTTCAAGGTTTTTCTCAAGAACATGTCTTGTCCGCGGATGCATGGGAAGATAGATCGCATGACGACCAATAATGGCTATTTCGAGGAGCGATTTGAAGATCTGATTCAGCCGATGGCTATCGTCGGTGTTGTTGTTTCGGTGGATGGTGCAAAGAATAAAAGGATTATCCTTTAACCGGGCCAGGCCGGCGGGCGTGGCCGACTTTGCTTCTGCAATGGCGGCAAAATGCAGGCTGTTGTCGTACATCACATCGCCGCAATGAAAGATGGCCGGATTGTCAGCATTGTACGGTGCCACATTACCTTCCGTGAAACCCTCGCGAATAAGGTTTTCATAGCCAGTGCGGGTGGGGCTGAATAAAAATGTAGAACAATGATCGCAAACGATGCGGTTTATTTCTTCGGGCATGGTTTTGTTGAACGATCGAAGGCCGGCTTCAATATGGACGATCCGAATATTGAGCTTGGCCGCTGCAATTGCTCCTGCAAGGGTTGAATTAGTGTCGCCATATAGAACCAGCATATCGGGCTGAAGTTCGATCAGGGCTTTTTCGATGCCTTCGGTCATGCGCGCCGTCTGAACGCCGTGACTGCCCGAACCCACCTCCAGATTGATGTCGGGGCGGGGGATGTTCAGTTCATCGAAGAATACCGCCGACATATTTTCGTCGTAATGTTGGCCGGTGTGCAAAATGGTCTCACGAATGCTGCCAAAAAAGTGGTTACGAATGGCGCGGCTCAGGGCGGCTGCCTTGATTATCTGGGGTCTTGCCCCTACAACGGTAAGAATTTTCAGTGGTTTCATGGGAGCTATTTGGAAGGCATTATACCATTATCGGCAAAGCTGAAATAGTCGTCGTGCCCTACGATGATATGGTCTAAAACATTGATGTCAAAAAGTTTGCCTGCGGAAAATATTTTCTGAGTCAATTGGGTGTCGGCCTGACTTGGCTTAAGTTGGCCCGAAGGATGGTTGTGGCAAAGGATAAGGTTGGTGGCTCCGGTTTCGAGCGCCAGGCGAAAAATTTTTTTCGGATCGGCCACCGTGCCCGTAATGCCGCCTTCGCTGATTTCTGCAATGCGCAATATTTGTTGAGCCTGATCGAGCAATATAATCCAGAATTTTTCATAGCTGAGATCACTTGCCAGTGCATATACGCTTTCGAAGGCTTCCTTACTGCTTCGGATGCTTTTGCGTTGGATTATTTCGGCACTGCGCCTGCGTTTTCCCAATTCGAGCGCGGCTACGATGGTGACGGCCTTTGCATCGCCAATGCCCTGAAACTTCATCAGATCGCTCACGCTAAGCCGCGAGAGCTCGGCCAGATTGTCGCTTACACTACGCAATATTCTGCGCGAAAGCTCCACGGCCGATTCTTTACGATTGCCCGAACCAATGAGTATGGCAATCAGTTCGGCATCGCTCAAGCTATCCTTGCCTTTCAGCAGCATTTTTTCGCGGGGTTTGTCAGCGTCCGACCAATGTTTAATTGAGGTTTTGCTTTGTTGCTCTGGCATGCACTTAACAGGTTGGCAGAGCAAAGATAGGGATTGAGCCCGAAAGGTCTACACTTATTGCTGGTCGGGGAATTTTTCCGGTCGCGCATATGCAGGATTGGTAAGAAAGTCCTGATCGGTGAGGGTGTTCAGAAAGGCTTTGAGGTCGCTTTTTTGGCTTGGCGTAAGCCTCACACCTCCATGCAACACATGGTGCATAAGCGGATCGATGTAGGGAGAGTATTTTACACCGGTTGAATAAAAATTGATTACCTCGTCGAGGCTCGAAAACCTGCCATCGTGCATATAGGGCGCAGTAACGGCAATATTGCGCAGGCTTGGCGCCTTGAAAGCTCCGGTGTGTGCGGGATTTCCGGTAATGTAATACCTGTCGTGAAGGTTATCGAAAACCGTGTCTTTACCGTTGTTGTAGAAAAGATGGGTTGTAAACAATGGGTTTCCGCCTCCACCATGGCAATGGAAACAGTCGGCACCCTCCTCAGTCGTAAACAAAACAAAGCCACGCAGTTCTGCAGCATTAAGCTGAACTTCACCCCTGAGGTACTTATCAAAGCGAGAGTTGGCCGAAACCAGGGTGCGTACAAACTGCGCAATGGCACGCTCGATGTTGCGAAATGTGATCTTTTCTGAACCAAAAGCTTTGAAAAAAAGTTCAGGATAGCCTTTGAGCTGTTGAAAAAGTTGTTTTACCCTGGTGGTATCGGCCCACATCTCATCTTCTGCCATTACGGCTACGCGAACGAGATCTTCAATATTTCGGAGATTGGTATTGGGGTTATCGGGCCAAATAATACCATTCCATCCATATCCGATGTGATTCCAGACAAGATTGACTAAAGGCAGCATTGTGTGTCTGGTAGGAATGCCTGTGATGCCGTGTACAAAACCGCCCTGGAAGCGCGGATGATTAATGCCGGCCTCGAAGCCGTTGGCCTGGATGTGGCAGGTGGCGCAGCTCATCAGCGAATCGGGATGTGTGCGGCCGGTAAGTCTCCCGTCATAAAACAGATAACGGCCAAGTTCGATGCCCTCAACGGTGAGGGGATTGTCGTCGGGAATATTGAGTTTTGTAGGAAAGCCAAAAGGAATGCTTAGCTGATATGGAGTTGGTTTCCAATAGACTGTTGGATTGTCCTTACAGCCAACGAATAGAATGACGAATGAAAGAGTCGCAACCTGAAACAGCTTCACCTCAGCGTGGTATTGAAAGAGTAAACACATTGTGTCCGTTGTCGCAGCCTGCCTTCATAGCGGCCTGCTGTTGCATAATGCTTCCTCCCCAATGGTTGTGATCGTAAATATGGGGTTCTTTAAACCATTGCTCAATATTCATCTGCAGGTTAAGGCTTTGCGTTTTGTTTTCCTCGATCGTAAAAGCCAATGGCAGTGAAACTTCGAAATAGTTCTGCACAAAACCGTTGATGGGCATGGTCTTCTGCGGAGGATGATACCCTTCGCAATGCCTGGCCGATTTGCAGCAATCGTTCATATTCACCCAGGTTGATTTCGGAGCTATTGTGTCATAAATCTGACCTATCCCGAGGTGAAAGTTGAAAGGTTCAAGCAAACCATTGGCATTGAGCCACTTGCCGTTGAGTTTCATATAGTGATAGCCTCCTCCAAGGTAATCGGGCCAAAACATGAACGATTCGGGCGGATTGGTGAATCGAAGGCTTTTGTTTTGTGTTTCATCAAGGCCGAAGATGAAGCTAATTCCGGTATAGCTTCCTGCAGGCACTTTGTCGAAGCGCTGGGAGAGGGTAGCCGGAATACCTGTGTCGAAATAAATCGGTTCCCCATTCTTCAGTACGAATGTTGATCCATCAGACTTTTGCAGTTTCATATTCGAAACAAACCACTGCACTTCCGTAACCAAATATTGGTTTCCGGCTGCGTTGATATATATTAGTTTATTCAGCTCGAGTGCGTTGCCGTTCACTAGGTGTTGCACATCGAGGCGGACAATCCCCGAAGGGGTTTGTGAAGATTTATTGCATGCTAGCAACATGAAGATGGTGATTGAGAAGAAGGCTAAATATCTGGCAATCAATCTGAACATTGCTTTGGCTTTGAGATTTTAACTGTTAAATAAATACAAAAATAATACCAATTCATCACACAGGTGCCTGAAACAGCTTCCGGCTTGTAGCCTGAGGTTATCTTTGCAGTCTAAAAAAATCCATCAAATGAGCAATATCAGACCTGGTGATGAGGTCCGTTTTTTAAATGCCACGGGTGGTGGACGCGTTGTCAGGATTATCGATAGCCGAATGGCGTTGGTAGCCATTGAGGATGGTTTCGAGATTCCGGTTTTGTTGTCGGAACTTGTGGTTGTGCAGCAATCTCCCACTTCTGCCCGGCAGGCCGCCACCGAGGCGCTTCAGAAAGAGCTGGCAGCGCAGCAGCAGGCTGAAGCCGAGGAAAGAGACCAGGCCAGAAAGTCGCAACTCCGGCGCTTTGCGCGCAACACGGAGCAGGAAGGTTTTTATCTTGCTTTTGTGCCACACGAGCAGCAGTGGCTGCTCACCGGACCGCTTGATGTGGTGCTGGTGAATCATTCTCCTGTAGAAATGCTTTACACTGTTCATATCAAGGCAGAAAATGAATGGCTCAATGCCGACTATGGCCAACTAGAGCCATACAGCAAGGCAGTGGTTGAGACAATTTCGCGCGACGATCTCAACCACTGGAGCAAAGGAGTGGTACAGGGACTTCCTGTTTTCGACAGGGTAGACCAACCACTAAAGCCGCTCTATACACATTTCAATATCAAACCTTCGAGGTTTTATAAAGAGGGGAGTTATGTGCCATTGGCAGTACTCGGCGAAAAGGCGTTATTCGTTCAGCTGGAGCCGTTTGCAGCTTTATCGGAGAGCGGTGAACATATTGGCGAGAAATCCGCAGATGCCCCGGTTCAGCCAAAAGCACCAGCAAAGGAAAAAGCGCTGATCGATAAGCATCGAACCGCAGCAGGCGAAGCCGTGGTTGACCTTCATATTGGCGAACTGGTCACAAATATTAGTGGATTGAGCAGTCATGATATGTTTAACATACAGATCGATTATTTTCACAAAGCGCTGAGCAGCGCTATTGCAGAAGATTATAGTAAGGTTACTTTCATTCATGGTGTTGGTAACGGTGTGTTGAAGAACGCCATTGTTCAGGCACTGGAAAATTTCGAGGGGGTGGGCAATCGCATGGCTTCGATGAGCAAGTTTGGCGTTGGCGCCATTGAGGTGCTCATTCGTGACCGATAAAGCACGACATGTGCTTTGATAACGTTTTGGTAATTAAATCCTTGCTTTCCTGTTAAGTTTTTTTAACAGCAATCGGTAGCCCGTTTCATGTTCAGGAGCGGTCAGGATAGCATTTTTCCTATAGTTTTGAAATCGATTTAACCCATTCAAAAACAATTTGTTTAATCAATATGAAGCGATTTTTAGACATTCTTTTCTCGATGGAACTGATGAGCCTGATGCTGATAGCATTTGCCATTGCCATCGGCACAGCCACCTTTATAGAAAACGATTTTGGCACCGAAGCGGCCAAAGCGGTGGTTTACAACGCAACATGGTTTGAGGTGCTGCTTGTCTTGCTGGGTATTAACCTGGTTGCCAATATTTTCCGCTACAAAATGTGGAGAAAGGAGAAGCTGGTGATTTTTGTTTTCCACCTCTCCTTCATCGTCATTCTTGCCGGGGCTGCCATAACACGCTACATCGGCTACGAAGGTATTATGAGCATTCGGGAAGGCGAGACCGAATCTACCATGATTTCGGAAAAATCTTATGTAATCCTCGAAATTAAAGATGGCGACAAACTCGTTCAGGCCAAACGTGAAGTGCTGATGTCGCCTCTTTCGGAAAGGGCATATAGCGAAAAGGTCTCTGTAAACGGTAAAGATTTTCGTTTCAAATCGGTACGCTACATCCCCAATGCACAGGAGATACTTGTTAGAGGAAACCCCGGCGACGGCGAGCCTTATTTGGTAATGGTGGTTTCGTCGGGTTCGACCGGTCGCAACAACCTGATTATCAAAACGGGCGATCAAAGAAACTTCATGGGTGTGCGCTATATTTTCAATCAACCTCTCGAGGAAGGAGCCTTCAACCTGCGCATGAGCGGTTCCACGGTCGAGTTTAACGCGCCGGAGCTTGTCACAGCTATGGCTATGATGGGAGGAACCACCGATTCGCTTGTGCCCGGTCAATGGCATCCGTTTGAAACGCGAAAGCTCTATGGAATGGGCGATTTGCGCATTGTACTCACGGACATCTATGAATATGGCAAGGTCGATTTTACTACATACAAGGGCAAGGACATGCGCTTTATGAATGCCATGATTGTTGAGGCAGAATCGGAAGGCAAAACCACAACCATCGCCTTGCGTGGCGGAAAGGGATATAAAGGTGAGCCGGCTATGACTGAGCTTAATGGAGCAGAAATAAGGATGGTGTATGGTGCGAAAGATATTCAACTGCCATTTGCGCTGAAACTTGTTGATTTTCAGCTCGATCGTTATCCTGGTTCAAATAGCCCGTCTTCCTATGCCAGCGAAGTTATTCTTATCGATGAGCGTAATGGCATAGAAAAGCCATACAGAATCTTCATGAACAATGTGCTTAACTATGGTGGGTACCGTTTCTTCCAGTCGTCATACGACAAGGATGAGCTTGGCACCGTTCTTTCGGTAAATAAAGACGCAGCAGGAACTTTCGTGACCTATCTGGGATATTTTCTGATGACCCTGGGTATGATGCTCGCTTTGGTGGTGCCAAACACCCGTTTTGCTTTGCTGGGTAGGTTAATGAAAAAGAAAGCCTCTGTTGTTGCATTGCTGTTAATGCTGACGCCCGCGCTTCATGCACAGACGCACAACCACGGCGCCGACATGGGTCAGCTTAAAGCCGTTGACAAAAAACACGCGGCCGAGTTTGGCGAATTGCTTGTCCAGGACCATGACGGACGCCTAAAACCGCTCAATACCCTTGCCAGCGAAATGCTCCGAAAAGTATCGCGCAAAACGAGTTTCGCCGGTATGAACCCCGAGCAGGTGCTTATCGGCATGCAAATGGAGCCCGAAAAGTGGCAGTTGGTTCGCATGATTAAGGT
>DAIOUP010000017.1:0-11625 GCA_036759465.1 Bacteroidales bacterium | reverse complement strand
GACCAGCATCTGCCCGCAATCAACAGTGGTTTTGGATTTCAGGCTATGCAGGACCGTCAGGGCGGCGGCGTATTTAACCGGACTGCTTTTGCTGCATTTTTCGCCAGTCAGGTTCAGCTTGGCCAGCGAAGCACGTTTTCGGGCGGCATCAAAGCCGGTGCGTTGCAGGATGCGTTGAACTGGGAAGCCTTACAATTTCCTGACAAGCTTAGCAATGGATTTTCCAACGAGCGGCCTCCTGATGCTGCCACGCGTCTTTCGCCCGATGTGTCGACAGGGATTATGTTTTCGGTGAACGAGGTACTATTTGCAGGCATCTCGGCCGATCACCTCAACAGGCCTCACATGAGCCTGTTTGGTCAGGATGATCGTCAGCTGCCCATACGCTGGACTCTTCACGCTGGGGTGAACATTCGCACCTCCGACAGGCACTATAGAGTTCGCGAAGATCAATCGCTGCTCATTCAGCCCAATATGTTATTTTTGCAGCAGGGAAACTTCAGGCAAATCAATGCCGGGCTTTATCTGAGCAAGTACCCTTTCGTAGCCGGAAGCTGGTTCAGGCACACTTTCGAAACCGCCGATGCCCTTCAGGTGATGATTGGACTTACAACTGGAGGAGTGGCCATAGGATACAGTTACGACATCACTGTTTCGGGACTTGGACTCAATGCCGGAGGTGCCCACGAAATTTCGCTCAGCTGGGAGCTGTGCGTCGAACGTGATACAAAAAGGAAAATACGTGCAATAAAAGCGCCCGTCTTTTAGTTATATAAGCCCAAAATGCAATTTATCCGCCAAAGCGATCGTATAATAGGATGAAAAACAGATTAATTCTCATTGCAGCAGCCGCTGCAATCATGGCTTCGGGAGCCTGCAGCAAAAAACAGGTTTCGCGCTCCACAGGCTGGAACTACAACGACCCCAAATTCGGTGGTTTTGAAGTTGCCAAAGAAAAAGAGCAGAAAATTGGCCCCGGCCTCGTACCCATCGAAGGCGGTACTTTTTTGATGGGTGGCACGCAGGAAGATCTCATGTATGAATGGAACAACATACCCCGCAGGGTTACAGTTCCTTCTTTTTTCATGGACCAGACCGAGGTGAGCAATCTGGATTACCTTGAATATATTTATTGGCTGGAACGTGTTTTTGGCCAGGATTATCCTCAGGTGGTCCAGCGTGCCTTGCCCGACACCCTTGTGTGGCGCGACAGGTTGGCCTATAACGAGCCTCTTGTTGAGCTTTATTTCCGTCACCCGTCCTATCACGACTACCCTGTTGTGGGTGTGTCGTGGGTACAGGCCAACGAATATGCCAACTGGCGTACCGACCGCGTGAATGAGCTTCAGCTGATCAGGGCCGGCATCCTCGATTTTGATCCCGACCAGAAAAACGAAAATAACTTCAATACCGAAGCCTATCTGGCCGGTCAATATGAAGGCAGGGTGAAAGACGGCAAGCGCGACCTCGATCCAAGCGGAACAGGAGTGCGCAATGTTCGTTTTGAAGACGGCATTCTTCTGCCCAAGTATCGCCTTCCCACAGAGGCTGAGTGGGAATATGCAGCTTTGGCCCTTGTTGGAAACACTGTAAATGAGCGCATTGTTGAGCGCAGGGTATATCCCTGGAACGGCAACGGGCTTCGCACCGATCACAAAAAATATATGGGCAGCTTTGTTGCAAACTTCAAGCGCGGTCAAGGCGACTATATGGGCATTGCTGGCAGCCTGAACGACGGCGCTGCCCTTCCAGCTCCTGTTGGCTCATACTGGCCCAATGATTTTGGCCTCTACAATATGGCCGGCAACGTGGCCGAATGGGTGCTTGATGTGTATCGACCGCTTTCGCACGAAGATGTGGCCGATTACAGCCCCTTCCGCGGCAATATTTTTGTGAACAAAAAGCGCGAAGCCGATGGTTCCATTGCACTCAAAGACTCTCTTGGACGTCTGCAAAATGCTGAGATTACGCCCGAAGAAGCAGCCAATCGCAAAAACTACCGTCGCGGCTATGTGGTGAACCATCGTGATGGCGACTACGCCTCAACTATCCAGACCGACTGGACCAATCTGCAGGAAGACCCCAATTCGACTGCCAAAATGTACGACTATGGCAACACCACCCTCATATCCGACAAATCGAGGGTGTACAAAGGAGGATCATGGGCTGACCGTGCCTACTTCCTCAGCCCGGGAACACGCAGATTCCTCAACGAAGACGAAGCCACAAACTACATTGGTTTCCGCTGCGCCATGAACAAAGTGGGAAGCTCGATTGCAAGAAAAAAATAATCCCGGATCACCGGAAAAATAAACCCCGTCCTCAATATGTGATGGGGTTTTTTACTTTTTTTGGGTATGGAAATTACCACTTTATACGATCTTTTCCTTCGACAGGGCAGCGTGAGCACCGATACCCGGACAATGCAGCCCGGAGATATTTTTTTCGCGCTGCGCGGACCGAACTTCGATGCTAATAAACTGGTGCATAAAGCCCTCGAGCAGGGAGCGAGCTTTGCGGTATGTGATGATCCGGGATTGGCCAGCGATGACCGGATTATCAAATGCGATGACGTGCTAAGGACATTGCAAAAGCTTGCCAACCACCATCGGCGCCAGTGCAAGGCAACTGTCATTGGCATCACGGGAAGCAATGGAAAAACAACCACAAAGGAACTGATGGGAAGGGTGCTGGCTCAGAGCTACGAAACCCTGTACACACCAGGAAACCTGAACAACCATATAGGTTTGCCACTTACACTTCTCAAGCTCAAAGACACAACAGAAGTGGCCGTCATCGAGATGGGCGCCAATCACCAAGGCGAAAACCGCAATCTTTGCCTTATCGCAGAGCCCGATTACGGAATCGTAACCAATATCGGCAAAGACCACCTCGAAGGTTTTGGCGGATATACCGGTGCTATCAATGCAAACAGCGAACTTTACAGCTATATCGACGATAAAGGCGGCACGGTTTTCGTAAACCGCGACAACGAACTGCTCGACCGACTTACAGCACGCATGAGCAGGTTTACCTTCGGATCTGCACTGGACAACGATCTTTATGGCGAACTTGTTTCGGCCGATCCTTTTATCCATGTGGCATGGGAATTTGGCAGGATGCAATCCGTTGTAAAGACCAGACTTATAGGCGATTACAATACGGAGAACGTGCTGGCCGCTATCGCCCTCGGATGCAAATTCGGCATCGGAAAGCACCAAATTAACGAAGCAATTTCGGGCTATGAACCAAAGAACAACCGTTCGCAACTGATTGATACCGGCCGCAACAAGGTCATTATGGACGCCTATAATGCCAACCCGAGCAGCATGGAAGCGGCCATCCGAAACTTCGACCAGATCAGGGGCAGGCGATCCACATTTATTCTTGGCGATATGCTCGAAATGGGTATATACAGCGAGGAAGAGCATGTCAACATTTTGAAACTGCTTACCGATCTGGATGCAGAATCGGTGATACTGGTAGGCAAAGAATTCGGCAAGGTTTATTCAGGCGACGACTGGCTGCATTTTGAACACGTCGGAAAATTGGCGGAACATTTACAAGAAAATCCCATTTCGGGCAACGACATTCTAATCAAAGCCTCACGGGGCATCAGACTTGAAACAATTTTACCCTATCTCTGATGATAAAGCACGATTATCATGTACTTGGGTTGATGTCGGGTACTTCTGCAGACGGTCTCGACATGGCTTTATGCAGGTTTTTTAAAGAAGACCACCACTGGCATTACGAAATAGTGGATGTCCGTTATCAGCCATACGACGAAGAGTGGCACCACCAGCTTTTGGAGGCCATGCATCTTGATAACAAGGCGCTCAAAAGCCTCAGCAAGTCTTATGCAAGCTGGATGGCTCGTCAGGTGAACGCTTTTGTGGCAGATACCGGCGTTATTCCGCGCCTTGTGGCCTCGCATGGTCACACGGTTTTTCACCAGCCCTCAAGAGGGATTACGATCCAGATTGGCGACGGACAAACCTTAGCCAAACTTACCGGCCTGACTACGGTATGCAATTTTCGTGAGGCCGATGTGGTGAATGGCGGACAGGGCGCTCCACTGGTTCCCGTTGGAGACCAGCTCCTATTCAGCCAATACGAAGCCTGTTTGAACATCGGTGGGATTGCAAATATTTCATATAACGTTGATAATCTGCGTATTGCCTATGATGTTTGCCCGGCCAATCAGGTACTCAATTATCTTTCCGAACGCGCCGGCAAACCTTTTGACGAGGGTGGACGACTGGCTGCCACAGGCAAGTTAATTCCTGAGTTGCTCGAAAAACTCAACGATCTGGAGTATTACCATCAGCCCTATCCAAAATCGCTTGGCCGCGAATGGGTGCTCGAACGCATTTTACCCCTTGTAAACGCTTACGATGCAAAAGTGGAAGACCTCCTGCATACATATTGCGAGCACATGGCCCTTCAAATCGGTAGTGCAGCCGGCAGATTCGAACAAGGACGAATGCTTGTCACGGGTGGAGGTGCTTTCAACACACATTTTGTGACGCGTTTGCAACACTATAGCCCATTAGAAGTTGTCATACCAGAGGATCACCTGATTTCGTTCAAGGAAGCCATTATTTTTGGGTTTCTGGGACTAAGGCGACTGCTCAACAAAACAAATGTCTGGTCAAGCGTCACAGGGGGAAAGACAAACCTCAGCAGCGGCGATATTTTTGAAGCTTAATTATGTTGGATTGGCTAGACTAATTAAGTAGCCCTCATCGTTAGATAAAGCAGCCTCTATACTTGTAATAAATTCTAAAAACAAAGAATATAGTTTATGTTGCTGAACATGCTTTTGCAAATCCAATCGGTGCCCAACAACCTGGGCCAAACTACACAGCCGTCCGAAATTTCGTTGTCGGTGATCGAGCTTGCCATGAAAGGTGGCTGGATAATGCTGGTGCTTGCTGTTTTTTCGGTGGCTGCCGTTTATGTTTTCGTTGAGCGCTATATGGCCATCACCAGGGCCTCGAAGCACGATAAAAATTTCATGAACAATATCAGGGAATATATCCATGCCGGAAGACTTGATTCGGCCATGACCCTCTGCCGCAATACCGACTCGCCCATTTCGCGCATGATAGAGAAAGGCCTTTCGCGCCTGGGCAAACCCCTAAATGATATCAACGCGGCCATCGAAAACGTGGGCAAGCTGGAGGTAAGCAAGCTCGAAAAAGGTGTAGCAGCATTGGCCACTATCGCTGGCGCAGCACCCATGCTGGGTTTTCTTGGAACCGTAATCGGCATGATACGTGCGTTTTACGATATGTCGATGGCCGGAAACAACATCGACATAGCCCTGCTCAGTACAGGTATCTATCAGGCCATGATCACCACAGTGGGCGGCCTTATTGTTGGCATTCTCGCCTTCATTTTCTATAATGTTCTGGTTTCGCGCATCGAAAAGGTAGTTTACCTGCTCGAAGCCAGGGCCACAGAATTCATGGACGTATTGCACGAACCCGCACGTTAACCCCAGCAAACCATGGCTATACAAACCAGAAATAAGCGCATGGTAGCGTTCAGCATGGCTTCCATGTCGGACCTTGTGTTTTTGCTGCTTATCTTTTTCATGCTCACTTCCACCCTTGTGGCACCCAATGCCATCAAGCTACTGCTGCCTTCAAGCAACAGCAAAACCATGGCAAAGCAAACAGTGACGGTGTATATCAACGATACCTTCGACTACTTTATCGACGAAACCAAGGTAGATGCCAAAGATCTGAGTAGTCTGTTAGGACCAATGCTGGAAGGAGACCCCGAAGGAACAGTTGTTTTACGCAGCGACCACACCGTTCCGGTGCAATATGTGGTCGACGTGATAGATGCCGTGAACGAGGTGAATAATCAACAGAAAACGAACCACAAAGTGATTCTTGCCACAAAACCCCGCAGATGACAGGCAACGGAAGTTATGCAAACCAGCAACTGAGCAGCCGCGAGAAAAAAGACCGGCTGCTGGCCGCACTTACCACAGCGGCTGTGCATGCCCTGCTGCTTTTTGCGCTCTTTTTCCTGGCCTTGCGCACGCCGCTGCCCCTTCCGGCCGAACAAGGCGTTGAGGTCAACCTCGGCTATTCCGATCAGGGCACGGGCACCATTCAGCCCGATGAGCCGCCAATGGCCGCCAATCAGGCAACTACGCCTCCGCCTCCAACCGAACGTGCCAGGGAAGAATATGTGACCCAGAACACCGAAGAAGCACCTTCGCTGCCTGAAAGGCGCAACGAAAGACCAGCCAACCGCGATCTCAGACCGGTGCGCACCGAACCGGCTCCCAGACCACAACCAGAGCCCCGGCCGGCAACAACGCCTCCGGCCGAACCGCAACCGCAGGTAAATGAACGAGCACTGTTTCGCAGCAGCGGTACAGGAACTGCCTCAGGTTCGGAGGGCATCACTGGGCAGCAGGGCGATCAGGGTCGTCCGGACGGATTAAGAGAAATCAATCGCTACGAGGGGCAAGGCGGTCAAGGCGGCGGACCGGCCTTCAGTTTGGGAGGCCGCGGTGCAAAATACCTCGACCGGCCGACAAGCAATTTCCGTGAACAGGGCAATGTGGTAGTCGATATCTGGGTCGACCGCAACGGCAAGGTAGCAAGAGCTGAAGTGAGTTTGCGGGGCACAACCATCGTGGATAGCAATCTGCGCAACCAAGCCTTAAGGGCAGCTCTTAACTCGAACTTCACTGCCGATGCCAATGCCCCAGAGCTTCAGAGAGGAACTATTACATATACCTTTATTATAGGTAACTAACAGACAGCAATGAACTACAACGAAACGCTCTCCTGGATGTACAACAAGCTTCCCATGTTTCATCGCATAGGAGCAGCGGCTTACAAGGCTGATTTGAGCAACACTATCAAGCTACTCGACTATCTTGGAAATCCTCAGAACGCTTTCAGAAGCATACATATAGCCGGCACCAACGGCAAGGGCTCCAGCTCGCACATGATCGCCTCGGTATTGCAGGAGGCCGGTTACAAGACAGGACTTTATACTTCGCCCCATCTTACCGACTATCGCGAACGCATAAGAATCAATGGTGAGGTAATCGAAAAGGAATACGTTCACGCCTTTGTGGAAAAACACAAGGAAGCCTTCGAGGAGATGGGTCTGTCGTTTTTTGAGATGACAACTGGCCTCGCATTTGACTATTTCAGCCTGCAGAATCTGGATGTAGCCGTTATCGAGACTGGAATGGGCGGGCGGCTCGATTCGACGAATCTGATTCAACCATTATTGAGTGTTATAACCAATGTGGGATATGATCATATGCAGTTTCTGGGCGAAACCTTACCCGAGATAGCCCGCGAAAAGGCCGGGATTATCAAGCCTGGAACCACAGTTGTTGTTGGCGAATGGCACCGCGAAACCTTTAAGGTGTTCGAAGAAGTTGCTGCCGAAAGAGGTGCGCCACTGGTCTGGGCCGAAGGTGTTTTCGATGCAGTGCGCGTTGAAACCGGAAACAGGGAGGTACAGACGTTTGACCTATGGAAGGACAGCAAACCATTTATTGAACAGCTTGAATTTCCCCTGATGGGTCAATATCAGCAAAAAAACATCGATACAGCTTGTTGTGCAATAGATCTGCTCTGCGGCCTTTTCGATATTGAAAAAAAGCACATCAAAGACGGTTTGGAGGCTCTGGTACGCAATACCGGACTGCGCGGGCGCTGGCAGATTGTGAGCCGCAACCCGCTCGCCATCGCCGATACCGGACACAATGCGGACGGAATAAAAGAAGTGGTGATGCAGCTACGGCAAATGCAATTTCAACAGCTGCATTTCGTGCTTGGAATGGTAAACGATAAGTCGCACGATAAAATCCTGCAGCTTTTGCCGCGTCATGCAGAATATTATTTCTGCAAGCCCGACATCCCACGCGGGCTTCCGGCCGAAACGCTTGCCCGTCAGGCCGAAGTGTACAACCTTAGAGGGCAGGTTTACAATTCGGTGCGTGAAGCATACCACACTGCACTAAATAATGCACGCTCAGGTGATCTTGTTTTCGTTGGCGGCAGTACCTTTGTGGTTGCCGAAGTAGTCTGATCTGTTAATCATTTGTCCAGCATATGAAAAAAGCACAACTCTCGCAGATTAAGGAGTTCCAGCGCTACCGCAATACCGCATTGGCGGGCATCTCGCGCGACCCGAAAAAATTTGGTTACCAATTGGCTCAGCTGCTTACCGAACAAGGATATAGCCTCCGACCCATTCACCCGGAAGCCGATGAAATTCTTGGACTAAAGTGCTACAAATCGGTTGCCGATCTACCGGCTGATACCGACTCCATGGTGATTGCAACACCAAAAGAGGCAAGCGCGCAATACCTCAAAGATTCGATCACCGCCGGAATCCGCCAGATTTGGATACAACAATTCTCAGAAACGCCTGATTGCATCGATGTCGCCGAGAAAAGTGAAGCCAATGTAGTGCTTGGGCGATGCCTTTTCATGTACACCAATCCACATGGTGTGCACAAGTTTCACGAACGCATTGCCAAACTTTTCAGGGTCAAGGCCAGATAAAGCGCCTATTAGTTCCCGTCATCAACCTTGTCATACATCGGACTAAGGTTGAACTTCTCGGGGTGACGCCCCGTTTTGTCACGGTAAAATGCCTTGATAATTTCAAAATCTGCATCAAAGTCACCTGTTGGATGCAAAACCGGCCCAAAACCGCCAACCTTACGTTTGTAATCGATAAAGCCAATCACAATGGGCACATTTGCCCTTAAGGCAATGTAGTAAAAGCCTTTTTTCCATTCAGTTACTAATCTCCTGGTGCCTTCGGGCGTAATGATTACATTAAGCACATCATAATGATCGAAAAGTTCGGCTACCTGCTCCACGAGGTTATTGCTCTTCTTTCGGTCAACAGGAATACCACCCAAAGCCTTTACCAAACCGCCCAATGGGTGATCAAAAGCTTCCCGCTTGATGAGGAATTTTACCGGTACACCAAGCCTCCAGTAAACAATGCGCGCAATGACGAAATCCCAGTTGCTGGTGTGTGGTGCGGCAATGATCACACACTTTTTGATGTGTGCAGGCACCGAACCCGATACTTTCCAGCCTATGAGTCGGAGTATGAAACCGGCAAAGTACTTCATGGTATGATAGTTTTGGCCGACTAAAATAGTGCAACAGTTCGCTCGATTGACATTCCGCTGGCCATCAGCGCCTTAATATAATGAAGCGTGCAGAGCCACTGCGTGTGTCATACCTTATTCTCAAATTATAGACACCCTCGGTAAGCTGACTGAGGTCGAGATTCAACGGGCTTTTTATGGCATCATGACGTTGTAAAAGTCGCCCATCAGCACTGTAAATCTCTGCTATGGCATTACCAGGCAGCACCGGAAGTGAGACCATGATCTGCGTTGAAGCAGGGTTTGGAAAGATTTTTGGTGTAATGTTGGCTTCATCCTGGCCAACATACCAAGTCATAAACTGCAGCGGGCCTGACCAACTACTCACATAAGCACTTTCGCACCAGGCCCTTACATATACATCGTAGGCGGTTTGCTGGTTGAGGCCACTGAGTGTATAAGATGCCTGGGTCAATCCCTGCACCATCGTTCCGCTTGTGGCTGGATCGAACCCGGCCTCGCCCCAGATCAAATCCCAATGATCTATGCCTGATGGCGAAACCCAGCTAATTGATGCAAACTGTTCGCCAACAGCGCTTAATGTTAATGAAACAGGCTCAGGACACACCAGAACCTGCTGAAAAACAGCAACCAGCGCTCTGCTGGCAAGCGCAGTAAAACTATAAACTGGTTCCTGCGATACTGTTTGACCCTGCTCGGTCCATGCAATAAACTGATAGCCCGCATTGGCCTGAGCGCTCACCGTTACGTTTTGCCCATGAGTGAATGTACCACCTCCTGTGGCCGTTCCATGCTCAGGGTTTGATACCGAAACCTGAATCTGATATGTTTTAAGGGAAAATCTTGCTGTGAGTGTGAGTGCATTGGCCGGCATCAGGAAACTGTAAGTCGGATTGGTTGACAAAATGGTGCTTCCCTGATTCCAGCTCATAAAATTGTAGGCTGTGCCGGGCGTTGCCTGAACAGTAACCTGTCCATTGAAAACATAACTACCTGATCCGGAGACGCTACCCGCTCCCTCAGGATTAACCATAAGCTGAAGCGGGTAAAGTATTTGTTCAAAATTGGCCTGCAATGCCAGACCGTTTGCAGGCATATTGAAGCTATAGGTTGGACTCAGCGACACCATCTGCCCGTTGAGCATCCAGCCCGTAAAGTTCCAGCCGGTGTTGGGGGCAGCCTGCACGGTAACCTGAGCATTGTAAACATAACTACCTGAACCACTAACTGTTCCGGCGCCCTCGGGACTCACTGTGAGTTGCAAAGGATAGAAAAGCTGCTCGAAATTTGCCCACAGAAGCAGGTTGGAGGCTGGCATGGTAAAGGAGTAGATGGGTTCTGTTGAAACCAGCTGCCCATCGAGCATCCAGCCAGTGAATGCCCAGCCCGTATTGGGATTGGCCTGCACCTGCACCGTTTGGCCAAAAGCATAGGCCCCTGCCCCGATCACGCTTCCTCCTGCTGCAGGATTGGCCTGAAGCTGAACCATATAGCTATTCAAGCCAAAGTTGGCGGTCAGGCTAACGTTTTGGGCAGGCATGGTATAATCGAAATCGGGCTGAGTGGAGACCACCTGTCCTCCCTGCGTCCAGTTGACAAAATGATATCCTGGGGAAGGAATTGCAGAAATGCTGGCAGACTGCCCGGGAAGATATTCACCGCCACCCGTGAGCGTTCCGGCACCTGAAGGCGATGATTCGAGGCTCAACTGCCAGGTTTGCAACACGATACCGTTTTCGAAGCTCACAGGAAGCAGGCTGTTTAGTCCGGCTACCTGACTGCCTGGCATGAAAGTAAGCGGCACATCGCCGGTAGCTAGCCTGGTGAAATTGAGGTAGAACATTATCACCGGCTGCGTACAGTTAACGGGAGCCTGAATATTGGAATACTGAAGACTTAGCATGCCGTTGGTCTGGATTGCCGCTACATTGGTGACCGCACCCGGCGTTACACCGGCAAATTGAAGTTTCTGGTTGTTGTAGCTCAGATAGAGATGGAAACCTGTCACACTGGTCATGCCAGGACCTCCCATGCGCACAGGGACCTGAATAAATCCGGTTTGAATACCCGCAGCTTCCACGCCGATTTCCTCTGGTTGAAGAAAATGGCCAGGCTGGTAAAGTAATTGAGCCTTAATGGAAAATGTTGAGCATAAAACGAAAAGCAGTACCAATTTCCTGATGCCGCCCTGAACTTTACGATTATAAGACATCGGCTGAAAGTTATTTGAAAATCAATCGAGCTTGAGTACTGCCAGAAAGGCTGTCTGAGGCACTTCAACATTACCCACCTGACGCATGCGCTTCTTTCCTTTCTTTTGCTTTTCGAGCAGCTTGCGTTTGCGCGAGATGTCGCCGCCGTAACATTTGGCTGTAACATCCTTGCGAAGGGCTTTCACCGTTTCGCGGGCAATGATTTTTGAGCCGATAGCGGCCTGAATGGCAATGTCGAACTGCTGGCGCGGAATGAGTTCCTTGAGC
>DAIOUP010000016.1:0-12109 GCA_036759465.1 Bacteroidales bacterium | reverse complement strand
CATTGCGCAGGTTGCCGCCTTCGAAGAAAGCGAGCCTGATATCGTGAGCCTTTGCAGCTTCCCAAAGTATGCGGTTCAGAATTTTATTCGCATTGCCAAGGCCTCGGTGAATATCGTCGCCCGAATGTCCTCCCTTCAACCCACCTACAATAATTTCATACGCGGAATGTGTTGCAAGGGCCGGTTCAAGACCAAATGGCAGCTCAACCACAGTATCCTTGCCTCCTGCACAGCCAATGAACAGTTCGCCTTCGTCCTCTGAGTCGAGATTCAACAAAATGCGGCCTTCCAAAAGATTGGCATCCAACTCGAAAGCTCCTGTGAGTCCGGTCTCTTCGTCAATGGTAAACAAGCATTCGATAGGGCCATGCTCGAGGCTGTTGTCGGCAAGAATGGCCAGCTGACAAGCCATACCAATGCCATCATCGGCCCCCAGGGTAGTGCCATTGGCCTTAACCCATCCATTCTCGATCTTTACCTCTATAGGATCGTTGTCGAAATCGAAATCCTTGTCGCTGTTTTTTTCGCAAACCATATCCACATGGCTTTGCAAAACAACAGTCTTACGATTTTCGTAGCTGGCAGTGGCTGGTTTGTATATCACCACATTGCCAACCTTATCCACTTTGTGTTTCAATTGGTTGCCCGTTGCAAAGTCTATCAGGTACTGGACAATTTTCTCTTCCTTTTTCGAGGGTCTGGGCACCAGGGTAATCTCCCTGAAAAACTTCCAAACGCCTTCAGGCTTCAATGTATTTAATATTTCATTCATGACGGGAGGACATTTAATTATTTGTTCAACAACTCATTGATTCGTGAAATTAATTCCGATTTTCTATACGGTTTCGACAGAAAATCATCGCAACCTACAGCATAACAAGCCTGCCTGTCCGCATCCATTGCGTATGCAGTTTGAGCCAGCACCGGGAGATCCGGTCTCATCTGCTTGATGATTTTGGTGGCTGTAAGACCATTTACCTCCGGCAGACGGATATCCATCAAAACCAGACCAATTTCGGGGTTCTTTTGCACGGCTTCAACGGCTTCCAGTCCAGTGTATGCAAAATGAAGCTTTGCACCGGTCCGGCTGAGAAAAGTATCGATGAGCTGTTTATTCGAATTGGTGTCTTCGACAACCAAAAACTGATAACCAGTCCAATCGGGCAATTTTTGTGCATTGCTTTCCTGACGAGAAATCTCAATTACCATGGATGCAATTCTTTAAAACCTTAATTTCTTCTTTTGGGTTTGCAGCTATAAAAACAGCATTGCCGGCCACTATAATATCCGTACCGGCCTGCACAAGCAAAGGTGCCGTATGTCGGTCAACCCCGCCATCCACCTCAATTAAAACATTTAGACCACGTTCATTGATGAGGTTTCGCAAACGCTTCACTTTTTCGATGGAGGATTGAATGAAGGTCTGACCACCAAAGCCCGGATTGACCGACATCAGTAGAACAAAGTCGCATGATTCGATTATATCTGTTAGTAGTGCTACCGGGCTGTGCGGGTTGAGCACTACGCCGGCTTTCATGCCGAGTTTTCTGATCTGATCGAGCGTGCGGTGCAGATGCGTACTGGCCTCGTAATGAACCGAAAGCATGTGAGCCCCGGCCTTGTGGAATGCCTCCAGATAACGTTCAGGCTTTTCGATCATCAGGTGAACGTCGAGCGGTTTTTCAGCAACACGGCTAATGGCTTCGATAACCGGTAAGCCAAAACTGATATTCGGAACAAACATCCCGTCCATCACATCGCAATGAATGAAATCGGCTTCGCTTTCGTTAATCATTTCAACGGCTTTGCCAAGCTCGAGGAAATTGGCCGAAAGCAGCGATGGCGCAATGAGCGGATGAGGAAGTTTCGTTTTCATCGGTTGAGTTCCAGTTGCCTGCGATAAACCCTCTCCATGCCTTCGCGGAGCGAAATCTTTGGCCTCCAATCGAACTTATTGAAAACTAAGTCCATATTGGCGTATCGCGAGTGCACGCCTACAGGTTTGTCAAGCAGCGGTTTTATTGTTGGTTTATAGCCCGCAATTTCTCCGAACAGTTCGATAAGTTCGAGGAAGCTGGTCAATCTGCCAGAGCCAATGTTGTAAGCTGAACCGTCGGAGACATTGTCGAGCAGCACAAAAATAAAGTCAAGAATGTCGTCGATATGCACAAAGTCGCGGCCTTGCTTACCACTTCCCCAAACTTCGAAGGGGTCTTCGCGTCGGGCTGCACGCGCAGCTATGGCAGGCACGGGATAGGAAGTCTCCTGATCTTCGCCATAGCCGCTAAATGGCCTTATGCATACCACCCTGATTCCGTAGTATTTAGCTGCAATCTGTGCCAAAAACTCTCCGGTAAGCTTCGACCAGCCATAGGTCATATCTGGTGTTCCAAGATTGCCTTCAAAATCGATATCACCTTCACTTAAGGCAATTGCGGTCTGATCGGTTTGCAAACTTACAGGATAGGCTGCACTCGAGCTGGGATAAAGCACCCGCTCGGGTTTGTGCTGCGTAACCCAATAGAAAAACTCAGCGTCAATGCTCAGGTCGAGTGCCACCATCATGGGATCGCCTTCAATTTTCAGGCGTCCGCCTACGATGGCTGCAAAGTGGAAAACATCGCTGAAACGCTCAAATTCAATATTATAAGTCTTTTGAAGGTAGTCGGGTTGTTGACGCATATGGAATAGCAAATCCCTGAAATCGCCTTTCCAGAAAAACAAGCGCTGATCTTCGCCTATCACCTCAAGGTCACCACGTTTTGTGCTTTTATAGTTGGGCAGCCAGTCCGAGGGGTGCCGGCCAATTGAAAGGTCGTCGACCATAAATACATGGTCGGCGGTGGTCGTCAGCAGCCGCTTCACCATATTGCGCCCCACAAAGCTGCAACCACCCGAAACAAGATGAATCTTCATTATTTGTTATCTTCTTGAATATTAATACGTTCAGAAATAGAATACTGATTTCCCATTTTTTGAGAATCCTGAGAAACCAGTTCAGCAAGGAATCCTGTGACGAACAATTGCGTACCAAGAATCATGGCCAGCAGACCAAAATAAAACAGCGGTCGTTCGGTCATGCGGTAAGCCTCGTGGAAAATCCTGCCATAGGCAAGATACCCTGCAATCACAAAACCAATCAAAAACATCAGGCTACCAATACTGCCAAAGAGGTGCATGGGCCGCTTGCCAAATTTGGTGATAAAGGTGATGGAAAGCAGATCGAGATAGCCTTTAATAAACCGGCTCATGCCGTATTTCGATTTACCAAAGCGACGTTCGCGATGATCCACTACCTTTTCGCCTATCTTGCCGAAACCAGCCCACTTGGCAATGACAGGGATGTATCGGTGCATCTCGCCCTGAATCTCAATGCTTTTTATAAGCTCGCCACTGTATGCCTTAAGGCCGCAATTGAAGTCGTGAAGCCTGATTCCGCTGATAGCCCGGGTTGTAAGGTTGAACACCTTTGAAGGCAAGGTTTTATTGAGCGGGTCGCGACGTTTTTTCTTCCAGCCCGATACCAGGTCGTAGCCCTGAATGACAATCATATCATACAGAGCGGGAAGTTCGTCGGGACTGTCCTGTAAATCGGCATCCATAGTGATGACTACTTTGCCAGTGCTGGCCTTAAAACCCTCGTTCAGCGCTGCAGATTTTCCATAATTGCGTCTGAACCTCAGGGCTTTAATGTCGCTGTTGCCGGCCGAAAGACTGCGGATTACCTTCCATGAGCCATCGCGCGATCCATCGTCCACAAATATCAACTCGTAGCTCAGGCCACGGTCGCTAAGCACTTTTCTTATCCAGCCGGTCAGCTCCCCAAGCGACTCTTCTTCGTTATAGACCGGAATGACGACCGAAAGATCCATTCAGTTTAATTATGCAGGAAATTCGTTGGTTTTGTCCTTTTTGATGAATGCAGCGGCTATCGCACTGACAATAAGCGCGAAAACAGGTGTTATCCAGGCCGAACGCAAAAGCGAACGCGATGGGTCGGTATTTTTCTCCATCGATTCGATCATCTTGTCGAGGGCATCTTCCGGGATTTTGCCCTCCATACTGTCAATGAAATTTGACAGCTGTCCCTGAATATAGCCCGGATCGATAGCTGTGGAAAAAACATAGTTGTACAGCGCTCCAAGATAGCCTGAGACGATCATCAGGATAAAGCCGGCAAGCAATGCGTTGAGATAGGTTATTTTACCCCCAAATACTTCATCCCTGGTTCTGTTCATGGCGACAACAGCCATGACAATTAAAAATACAAAATTGACCAGCATGCTGGTGATGGAAACCATCGGGCTGAAAATGTTGGCATTAGTGAGATAAAGTATTACTGAGTAAATGATGAGAACAATACCTGTTATCAGACCGAACTTCACCGAAATCTGAAAGTTTTTCATAATGATGTTTTTATGGGGTTATTATTCTTCGTTTAGTATGTGGCCACGTCTGCGGGCAAAGATAGCAATAAGGAAAGCCGACACCGGAAGCAGGACAAAGTTGAATGCAAAAAAATAGACTGACTGGCTTAGTGGTGCCATCATGCGATGAACCAGTTCTTTTCGGTTGTTGAGCTCTTCCAGACCGAGCGAAGGATTTTCAAGCACAACCTGCCCTACCAGCGTATTGATACGCTGATTGAGTAAAGGCTCCAGGAGGCCGGAAAAAAGGTAATAGATTAAGCCGGAAAAAACCAGCGCAGAAACAAAACCTGTTGAAAAGCTTATGCGAAAACCCTGACCGAAGCGCATCATTCCATAATTATAGCGATTCCGGAGTCTGACTGCGGCAATCCACATGCCAACAAATGGCACAATATAGAGCAGCAGATTGACAGGCGAAAAAATGCTGTGAATGAAACTGAGCAGGCCCAGATAGACTACGAATGCAATCAACCCTGTAAAAAGGCCAGTAACAATCATTACAAGCAGAAACTGCCAGCTCTTGTACATCAAGCATTAATTAATGACCAACGAAGGTAGAATATTTTACCAACAGAATAAAATCTCCCGCCTTTGGATTTATAAGCTACTGATTAGAGGTTATTTACATCAACTTCGTTCGCTATTGTTCCACTGGGCCCGACAAAAAAACTTGTTTCAGCCGAATTCTTTGTACTTTTGCAGCGGGTAAGCCTCATACGACCAGCTCCCATTGAACCCCCCCAGGTCCGGAAGGAAGCAAGGGCAAATGGTTGAGCGGTGCGATATGTCAGCTTACCCTTTTTCGTTTTTATCAGGCTATAATGGCTAATTTGGTTAACTTAGCTCTCGGTTTGAATAAAGTTTTAGTTAAAATGCTACTGAAAATCTATCCCGAGAATCCTTCACCGCGGCACATTCGCACAGTAGTCGATTGCCTCAACGACGGGGGCGTGGTTATTTTTCCTACGGATACCGTTTACGGCATGGGCTGCAGTATTCGGCATCCAAAGGCTTTTGATCGTATCGCACAGATAAAAGGCGTAAAAAAAGAAAAAGCCAATTTTTCGTTTATCTTCCATAATATGAGCATATTATCGGAATTTACCCGTCCTATTGGTAACGAGGTTTTTAAACTAATGAAACGAAATTTGCCCGGCCCCTTCACCTTTATTCTCGAAGCGAACAACAATATCCCCAAGCTGTTTCAGAATAAAAAACGCACCATTGGTATTCGTATTCCAAACGAAAAGGTGATTCAGACCATTGTAAGCGAACTGGGCCACCCCATTATGACCACTTCCATCCTCGACGATGATAAAATACTGGAATACACCACCGATCCCGAGATCATTTACGACAACTTTCGCGACAAGGTAGATATTGTTATCGATGCCGGCTATGGAGGCAATCAACCCAGTACGATCGTGGATTGCACCGGCGATGAACCGGTTATTCTGCGTCAAGGCAAGGGTGAGTTGCTGTGAAATAAAAATTAGCCCATTTGCTTAACCTATGGAATAATGTTGTACTTTTGCACCCTCAAAACGGATGATTTGTTAGCTCAGCCGGTAGAGCATTTGCCTTTTAAGCAAAGGGTCCCGGGTTCGAGTCCCGGACAAATCACCACAAAAGCCACCTCATAAAGGTGGCTTTTTTGTTTTCAAGAATCTGGTCGGGACTTACTATCTGGTTAAAAGCAATTGATACAATATTAAGCCTCACTCGTCTAAGTCAAATAGCTCACAGGACAGTTACCTTACCGTTAAAGACTCTGTCGATTTCGAACTTGGAAAGTGGCAGAAACATTTTATTTTTGAAAAAAATGCATCATGAAAGCCTTGCCAACCAGAGTTGCAGCATTATTTACACTTGTATTGATTTTCATGTTTTTCATTTTCCCTGCCTTTAAGGTTTTTCATGATTCGGGGGCGGGCATGCTCGATTCAAAGTTTTTCTATACTCCAGACCAGGCTTTTGAAACACTAAAAATGCTCGGTTCTACCGGAAGAAGCAGCTATTATTTCGTTGCCGGAATTGTGGACATGATTTATCTGCTGATATATGGCCGTTTGTTTAATCTGCTCATTAGCGTTTTAGCTGTTAAAAGCATCCGTTTAAGTCATCTGTCATGGGTACCTTCAATACTAGATTTCTTTGAAAACCTGATTACCCTGACAATGTTGGGAATGTACCCCAGTTTTAACAGGATAATCGCTGCAACAGGAGGAGTAATCAATGGCCTGAAGTGGCTGGCCGCAGCATCAGTTGTTCTGATAATAATAGCTTTGATTATTCGAACCCTTATAAATAGGTTTAGCGATAAAAAACAGGCGAAGCAAAATCCATAGCTTTGCAGTAAAGATGCAAAGACTTAGCCTGACAGCACTTATTGCGCTTGCAATATTCGTTATGTTGCCTCACGCCGGCAGCCTGATGCTCGCGGTTAAGCTATTTAATGCTCAGATGCAGGCAGGCCATAAATTGTCGAAAGGCATTGATAATGTAGTACTTATTGTACTGGACATTCCCAAAGTTCTGGAAAAGTCGGGCAATGGAAGATTCATCCGGATCCATGCCGGAGAATTCATCTGGGAAAGCGAGATGTATGATATTGTCTCTTCTCAGGATCTGGGGTCGGTAACCAGATACGTGGTTTACCCTGACCGGAAGGAAACAAAGCTGAGGCGAAAAATTGAGCGCAAGATGGCTGAAAATGGACGAGAGCCGTTGAGAAAGTGTATCGAGCAGCTTTATGCTTTCCATTGGATTTGCCAGACCAAGGTCGAAATGGCCTCAGCTGATACAGGCCAAAATGTTGTATTCCGGGAGAGGTCCTTGAATACACACGGCAGTTATTGCAAGCAGAGCGGCAAGCCTCCCGAATTGAAAACTGGTTTTGATCAAGGCTAATCAATTCTTTCACAAGTATTTACTAAAAAATTTTAAGTAATGAGATTAAAACATTGTCTCATGGCTTTGGCGGTATGCCTTAGCCAATTGACCTATTCACAAACCATAACAATCCTCGACGCTCAAAGCCGCCAGCCCCTCCCCTATGCAACAGTAACAAACCTTCAAACGGGTGCAAGCCAGGTGGCCGGACTGAACGGCAAGGTGCAGATAGCGCCGCTTGCACCGAACGATACTCTTGTATTTTCGATGCTGGGATATCACACAAAACGTTTGGGAAAAAGCCAGCTTGACCAACGCAAATGGCTGGTTGCTTTGCGTCCGGCCGATATAAATCTTGGTGAAGTGGTGATATCGGCAAGCCGTTGGGCACAGGATGCACGAACTGTTCCACAGCGGGTGTCGATGATTTCCAGCCAGAGTATTGCCTTGAACAATCCTCAAACGGCAGCCGACCTGCTTGGCTCGGGCGGTGAGGTGTTTATTCAGAAAAGCCAGCAAGGCGGCGGCAGTCCGATGATACGCGGCTTTGCTACCAACAGACTCTTAATTGCAGTTGACGGAGTGCGTATGAACAATGCCATCTTTCGCGGAGGCAATCTGCAAAACGTCATTTCCATCGACCCTTTCAGTCTGCAAAGCGCTGAAATACTTTTTGGTCCTGGCTCGGTGATGTATGGCAGCGATGCCATCGGAGGCGTAATGCTGTTCAACACCATCAAACCCGAAATCATGGAAGACGGTCCTGGTATAAAAGGCTCTGCAACAGCGCGATATGCTTCGGCAAACAATGAAAAAACCATGCATTTTCATCTGATGGCCGGTGGTAAAAAGGTGGCCTCTCTGACAAGTTTTAGCTTTAACGATTTCGATCATTTGCGCATGGGCCGTTATGGCAGGGATGAGTACTTAAAGACCTGGTATATAGAGCGTATCGACAGTGTGGACAGGGTGGTTCAGAACCCCGACCCACTCATCCAGAAACCAAGCGGTTATAAACAATGGAATCTTTTGCAGAAATTTATGATTCCAGTAAATCCCTACCTGAATCTCAACTATACCATAATTCATTCCACAACAAGCAATTACGATCGCTACGATCGATTGCTTCGCATGCGCAACAAGCTTCCGCGCAGTGCCGAATGGTATTACGGCCCTCAGGATTGGACCATGAACCATTTTAATCTGCAATGGAATAAACCAAACCTGATCATAGACAATTTGCAGTTGTCTGTTGCAAGGCAGGATTTTGCCGAAAGCAGGCACGACCGCGATTTGAACCGCAATGTTCGGCGACACCGTTTGGAAAAGGTTGTGGCATGGTCAGTAAACGCGGATTTCCGAAAATCACTATCAGAAAAAAGTACACTTGGTTATGGAACGGAATGGGTGACAAACGATGTGCACTCTACCGGAGAAGATGTTAACATCAAGACCGGTAAAGTGACTAAAGCCGTCGCCCGCTATCCCATGGCCAACTGGAGCAGCATTGCAGCTTATGCCAACCTAAGTCACCGAATCAACAGTCAGGTGTTGCTGCAGGCTGGCGCGCGCTACAGTTATTTCGACATGAACGCCACCTTTGATCAGAAGCTTACCGGTTTGCCTTTCAGCGAAGCGCAAACGAGCAAAGGCGCGATCACCGGCAACCTTGGTACACTACTTAATCCATCGGACAAAACAAGTATCAGCCTCAATCTTGCCACTGGTTTCAGAGCACCAAATGTGGACGATATGGGAAAGATATTTGATTCCGAGCCCGGAACCGTTACAGTGCCAAATCCCGATTTGAAACCCGAATACCTTTATTCGGCCGAGATAGGGCTGGCACAGCAATTTGGAGAAAAGGTAAAGGCCGACCTAACTGCCTATTACAGCTATCTTGACAAAGCGATGGTGCGTAGGCCGTTTACGCTCAATGGTGCCGACAGCGCACTTTATAACGGTGAAATGAGTAAGGTGATGGCTATTCAAAACGCTGCACTCGCAGAGGTCTATGGCATTCAGGCTGCTCTGGAGGTAAAACCGGTTTCAGGATTTTCGTGGCGAAGCACATTGATATGGCAGGAAGGTGAAGAAGAGTTGGATAACGGCGATAGGAGTCCTCTTCGACATGCCGCTCCCCTGCTGCTCAGGTCGGCCCTCGTTTACCGCCAGCATGCCACCACGATGGAGCTCTACTGGATCTATAACGCATCCGTAACAAATGCGAAAATGCCTCAGGAAGAGCTTTCAAAAGATTATATGTACGCCAAAGACGCCGATGGAAAACCCTTTGCACCGGCATGGCACACCCTCAATATCAAGCTAATGCATCAGATTTCAGAACGCTTTTTCGTATCTGCTGGTATCGAGAATATTACTGATCGCCGCTACAGGCCTTACAGCTCAGGGCTTGTGGCACCAGGCCGGAATATGATCTTTTCACTTAGCAGTAAGTTTTAACCTTTTGCAGGCCCGTAATTAAATTTGCGGGCCTGCTCTTTTAACCTAAAACCAAACCAATATGTTACGTAAAACGCTGATTATCTCTCAGATGCTGCTTACAGCATTAGCTGCTGAAGCACACATCGAACCTCCAAGGTCGGTAGCAGAGCGCGAAACCCTGTTGAGCAGCAGAAAAAAATATCGTGAGGCCGGTGTTATGAAATCTACGGCCATGCAAGTTGGAACAGACGGCAATAACCGCAAGCTGGCCGAATGGATTTATGATACCCAGGGCAGAGAAAGCAATATCGTCATGTTCGATGCTAAAGATGAAACAAAAACCTATATCACGCAGACCTACGATCGTCAAGGGAACCTTGTGCTTGACGCAGATCGTGACGAAGAAGGTAGAATTTTAGAAATGAACGTGCTGGAATACAACGATTTAACTTTGATTAAACGAATAGTGAGCTACGACAGCAGCCTTCGGATTTCAGGAATTCTGGAATACACTTATCTAACCGACACCGTACTTGCAACCAAGTTTAAGCCCGATTTCAGCATTCAATACACCATACTTTATACCTTCGAAGACGGAAAAAATACAGGAGCAATCCAACGCGATGCTTCAGGCAAATTGATAATCAGAACCTTAAACAGGTTTGGCAACGACGGACTAAGATCGGCAAAAGAAGTGTACAACGCTGCGGATAAGCTTGATTATTACTTCACCTACAGCTATAATGCTGCCGGCGATTTTTTCAAAATCGAGAAATGCAATCCGGACAAAACGCTACAGCGAACCGACATTTACACCTATAATGCAAAAGGGCTGCTCGAAACAATTGAAGTTACCGGCGCTGATCGCAAACTCATCATGAGAAGAGCATATAATTACACCTATGTCACCGATTAAGCATTGAACAAAAAAGATTTTTTAAGCGTTTAATCACATATTAACCAAACACTATGGCAACAATTACCCTTAAAGGAAACCCCATCAACACGGTTGGCAACTTGCCGGCAAAAGGCAGTCTCAGCCCGGATTTTAAACTTGTGAAATCGGACCTGGCTGTCGTTACGCCGTCCGATCTGAAAGGCAAGAAAGTCATTCTCAACATTTTCCCGAGTCTCGATACCGATGTATGCGCTGCCTCGGTTCGCCGTTTCAATGCCGAAGCCTCGAAGCTTGAAAACACTGTTGTTCTATGCGTATCGAAAGACCTCCCCTTTGCCAATAAGCGCTTTTGCTCGGTCGAAGGCCTTGAAAATGTGGTAACTGCCAGCGATTTCCGGGATGGCAGTTTTGGTAAAAATTTTGGCGTTACCATAGCCGACGGTGCGCTTACCGGATTGCATTCGAGGGCAGTTGTTGTTCTCGACGAGAACAGTAAAGTGATCTACACCGAACAAGTACCCGAAATTGTGCAGGAGCCCGATTACGAGGCTGCACTCAGCGCTGCACGATAAGCTTCAAAATATTGCTAACTTGCAGGCCTGTGGCTATGGTCACAGGCTTTTTCATTTAATCCGATTGCAATGAAACTATTGATCCTCAACGGTCCAAATTTAAACCTTCTTGGAAAACGTGAACCTGAAATTTATGGTTCAATGAGTCTTCAGATGCTTATAGATGGCCTGATTGCGCGTTTTCCGCAGCATGAAATTGGGCATGAACAAAGCAACCACGAAGGTCAACTTATTGATTTATTGCACAAAGCCAATGGGATATACGATGCCGTCGTGTTCAATCCCGGGGCTTATGCCCATACGAGTCTGGCAATTGCCGATGCCGTACGTGCAATCAGTGTCCCGGTCGTCGAGGTGCATATCAGCAATATCCATGCACGCGAGGAATACCGCAGCTTTAGCTATGTTTCAGCCGCTGCCGCCGGCGTGATCAGCGGATTTGGATTAGAGAGCTATGCATTGGGAATTGCTGCAGCCGAAAATCTGGTAAAAAAACCAATAAGTTAGGTCATTTTGCTTTGGTTAAGCTCGCTGAAGTATCGCTTCTGCAAAAGGAAATAGTCTATTACGATATTTCTGCGATAAATACGGCTCACCTTACCCGGCCTAATGGCCGCTCGCTTGCGTCTTAGCGCCGGAATTTTGCGATAGAAATGGGCATGCGCACGCCATACAGCGAAAAAATCGCCCCAACCGCCTTCCACAAGAAATTTCAGGCTGGCAATGATATCCAGAAACAGCCGTGAACCAATAACATAGACAAAATAACTGGAAGGCATGTTTTTAAATATCATCGAAAGGTTGTTACGAAAATTGAGGTAGGTCTTTCGCGACGAAATTTTCGGCAGTGTGCCCCCTCCAATATGATACAC
>DAIOUP010000015.1:0-12250 GCA_036759465.1 Bacteroidales bacterium | reverse complement strand
ACTATTTTTACAGGTTATATGAAGCTTAAACGAACACTGTGCTTATGAAGCAGCCATCATTACGCCGGATATTTATCCTGATTTGGATGACGGGTGTCATTTGGGTTGCCGGCCGAAACAACGCACTGGCGCAGAACGGCTTTCTGGGACCTGACCGCGACATCTGCCTCAACGACAGCACGGTGATTGAAGCACCTCTGGCATTCAGCTACCTGTGGAGCACGGGCCAAACCACGCGCTTTATTGTAGCAAAACCTGCAGTTACCACCGACTTTTGGGTAAGCATCACCAATTTTCAGGGGCAAACGCAGCGCGATACCATCAGGGTAAATGTGTTGCCATTGCCCAATGTGGTTGTAAACCCCGCAACAACCAGTCTATTTCCCGGCGAGGCTGTCCTGCTCACGGCCTCAGGTGCCCAAACCTATTCCTGGACAAACGGGCCAAACACAGCGACTTTTTTTGTTAGACCCTACCTGCCGCAAAACGTTTACAGGGTGAGGGGAGTAGGCGTCAACGGCTGCACCAATACAGCCTCGGCTACAGTTAATGTTGTTTATACCACCACTCCTTCGTTCGAGTATACCAAAACCTGTATTGGCGATACCACGCGGTTCACGGCTAAAATCCTGACCAACGACACCGTTGTTTCGGTGCTCTGGGATTTGGACGGCGACCTTCAGTTTGACGACGGCAGCGGAGCAACGGCAAAATTCCGTTATCCTGCGCCGGGCGAACGGCTCGCAGGCATAAGAGTAATCACTAAACACAGCGCCACACCGCATTCAATATATCTTCCTGTAGTGGTTGGCGATTTTCCCGTAGTTCGTTTTGTGAACAAACCCGCATGTACGGGTGGTCCGGTTCGCTTTACCGATCAAACAACCATGCAGGTTGGCCTTCCCCAAAGCTGGTCATGGACCATCGGTCAAAGTAAATACACCGTTCAGCACCCCGACCACACCTTTGTCCAGCCGGGTCAGGTGCAGGCCAAACTAAAAGTTACCACAACCGCTGGCTGCACTGACTCCATAACGCGACAAATTAATGTGCTCAACCCGCCCGCAATTGCCCTTCAGATGCAGGACGGGAAACCGTTTCAGTCGCCTTACACCAAGTACCGTTTCGATACCGTAAGGCTGCGCGTTACAGGCACCCTAGATTCGGCCATCTGGAACAATCAGGTGAAAAATCTTAACTACGCTACCACATTGGCAGGCAACTACAATGTGAAGGCCTACAGGCTTGGCTGCATGACCCAGCAAAATTTTGTGATTCTGCAAAGTGAATTTGACTACGATCCTGACTTTAAAACACAAAATATTCTGACTCCTAACGGCGACGGCCATAATGATGTATGGAAAATTGATATTCTCAACAGCATACGGCCGGCAAGGGTAACCATTTATTCCCGCTCGGGTCTCAAGGTGTTCGAATCGACCAACTACAATAACGACTGGGGCGGCACCCACAATGGCAATCCGCTGCCCGAAGGCTCATACTTCTATGTGATTGAAGGTGCCCGTGGTCAAACCTTTAAAGGAACAATAACCCTGCTGCGATGAAAAAGCTGTTTAGATTCTTTTTGCTTTTATTGTTGCCGGGGGCATATGCGGCCTACGGGCAACAGTTTCCGCTGTCGAACCACTACACCGTGAACCCTTTCAGCATTGGCCCGCAATATGCCGGAGCAAGGAGTGCCGGAGAGTTCTTCTTTAACTATCGGAAGGATTGGGTCAACATCAATCCTGCTCCCGAAACCATGCGTTTCAATGCCAATGTTGGAATAGGTGCCGGACTATTTCTGGGTGCCGAAGCTTTTCTCGACAGGGTGGATATTCTGGAGCGATTCAAAGGTTCGCTGAGTTTAACATACAAACTGCAGATGGCCGACAATCAGTTTCTGCATTTTGGAATGAACGGCCAGATGTATCAGAACAGCATCAATCTGAGCCGCCTTCACGGCGACCTCAGCGACCCGTTGTTTCAAAATCTGGACCAACTTACCAAGCTCAATTTCAATGCCGGCTGGGGCATCATGTACACCAATCCCTGGTTCGAAACCGGCCTGGGTATGCCCGTTTTGCTTCGCACCCCTGATGCCTATATACTTCAAAGTCAGGGTAATTATGCTTTTGAGCGCGAGTTTCTTTTCCACGCGGCAGGTAGGATACCTCTTGCCGACAACACCTATATGATGCCTATGGTGTTGGTGCGCCATACGGCCAATCAGCCCACGGGCATTGACGGTTCGGTCAACATCATTTTCAACGATCAGTTTTGGGTCGGTGGGCTTTACCGCAACAGTCAGGCTTTGGCATTTCTGGTTGGAGGAAGCCTTCTCAACGCCATGCAACTCACCTACTCCTACGAAACCGGTCTTGGCGGATACCATTTCCGCTCGGGAGGAACACACGAAATAACCTTGGGCTTCAGGTTTGGAACCAGTCAGGACGAGGGCAGACTCAAAAGGAAAAGCACCGGAGGTCCGCCCGAACGCGGCCAAAAACGCGACAAAAACAAACGCTTTATGCTTCACGAATATCAGCAGATGTACGAACAAAAATACAGGAGGGACTAAACGATGAAACTTCTTTACCAACCAATAGCCATCCTCTTGTTGCTGCTAATTAATCTTGGCAGCCTTCAGGCTCAGACGGCCGATTTCACCGCTACGCCTTTATCGGTTTGTATTGGGCAAAATGTCACCTTTACGGATGCCTCCAGCGGAACCACCGGTACCGTTTCCTACAACTGGAACTTTGGCGCCGGTGCTAGCCCAGCCACGGCCAACACTATAGGGCCGCACACGGTAATCTATTCCACCGCAGGCTACAAAACCGTTTCGTTGACAATTACTGATGATAACGGCACTGACGTCGAAACCAAGGTCAACTACATCGAGGTGTTGCCCAACAACACCATCACCCTCAGTTCGGCCCCCGGGACCAACAACCAAAGTATTTGTCACTTAAGCCCTATAACGCCAATTACCTACAACACCACCGGCGCCACGGGTGCCACTTTCAGCGGATTGCCTACCGGCGTCAGTGGCAGCTGGGCACTCAGCACCGTAACAATCAGCGGAACACCCGCTACACCAGGCACATACAACTACTCGGTCAACCTGACCGGTGGCTGCGGCACCGTTTCTGCCACAGGCACCATCACCGTAACCGCCATTCCGACCCCCTCGGTCAGCATCACCTCCAACGAATCGAATGTGTGTATCGGCACACTGGTCACTTTCACGGCAACGCCAATAGCCGGGGGTGCTACACCTACCTACCAGTGGCGTGTCAACGGAAATCCGGTGGGACCAAATCTGCCCACTTTCAGCTACACACCCAACAACGGCGACAATGTTTGGGTGCAAATGACCAGTTCATTAGCCTGCTCCCCCGGTACGGTCAATTCGAACACTTTGACGATGACGGTGAGCCCGACCATCACTCCGTCGGTAACCATCAGCGGTGCCAACCCGGTTTGTCAGGGCATCAATGTGGTTTATACCGCTACGCCTACCAATGCAGGAAACAATCCTACTTATCAATGGTATGTTAACAATGTGCTTCAGGTGGGACAAACGGCAGCTTCGTTTTCATACACCCCTGCCAATGGCGACCAGGTGAGCGCGGTAGTGCAGTCGAGTGCCTGTACGGGTGCCACGGCCAATTCCAATATCATCACCATGACGGTGAATCCCAATGTTTCGCCTTCTGTAAGTATTCTTGGCCCTAACATTGTTTGTGCAGGCACCCCCGTTACTTACACAGCCGTACCGGTGAACGGAGGTCCAACGCCTTCCTATCAGTGGAAGGTGAACAATGTGAACGCAGGCACCAACAGCCCGACCTTTGTGCACACGCCAGCCAATGGCGACGTCATTACGGTAGTACTTTCTTCCAGCGCCAGCTGCCTCAACACCGCCACGGCCACAAGCCTTCCAATCACTATGGTCGTTAATCCAATTCTGCCTGTAGCCGTTACGATTACTTCCAGCGACCCGGACCTTGAAGTCTGTACAGGGACTTCGGTAACGTTCACGGCCAGTCCATCGAATCAGGGAGCAACACCTGTTTATCAGTGGAAAGTGAATAATTTGAATGTCGGCACGAATAGTCCTACCTTTACCTATACCCCCGCCAACGGCGATCAGGTGCAGGTGCAGCTCACATCGAGCGAGGTTTGTGCCACCGGCAATCCAGCCACTTCCAATACGCTGACGATGACCGTGCTGAATCAGCTTATCGTTGGAGTGCTCATTACGCCAAGCGCCAACAATGTATGTGCTGGTACTTCGGTAACCTACACCGCTACACCTTTCAACGGGGGCCCCAACCCGATTTATCAGTGGAAGGTGAACGGGGTAAATCAGGGAGCGCCAAGCGGTAGCCCGACTTTTAGCTATGTTCCAGTAAATGGTGATCAGGTGAGTGTTATTATGACCTCCAACGAGGTTTGCGTGGTAAGTACCACAGCCAGCAGCGACCCTGTGGTGATGGCCGTGAATCCGATTCTTACGCCTGCTATCCAGATATTTGCCACCCAAACCGAGGTTTGCAATGGCGAGCAGGTGGCTTTCACCACTCTGGCCACCAATGGCGGAGGCAGTCCGGCCTATCAGTGGAAAGTGAACAATGTGAACGCGGGCACCAACAGCCCCACTTTCACATACACTCCTGCCAACGGCGACGTGGTTCGCGTTGAGCTTACTTCGAGCCTTAGCTGTGTGAGTGCCGCCACTGTAATTTCCCCGCCGGTAAACATCATCGTGCACCCTATTCTTCCGGTGAGTGTTAGTATAACGCCTGCCACAGTGGATATCTGTGCAGGCCAGCCTGTTACATTTACTGCTGCCCCGGTCAACGGAGGAACGACGCCAGTATTTCAGTGGAGGGTGAACAACAATACAGTGGGCACGAACAGCCCGACGTTTGCTTACACGCCTGCAAACAACGACCAGATAAGAGTAGAACTCACCAGCAGCGAGCAATGCAAGTCGGGCAGTCCAGCCAATTCGAACATCGTAACGGCTGTTGTTGCCCCCTCGCCCTCGGTGAACCTCACCTACACCAACAGCAATACACCAAAATGCGTGGGCGACAGCATTTTCATGCAGACGCCACTGAATGCAGCCTATCAGTACAAGTGGTACAAAAACGGTGATCTGGTTTTTCAAGGTACAGGTACGGGATTTAATACATACAAATTCAAGCTTACAGGTACAACAACAGTCAAGGTTTTGGTTAAGCTCAACGACTGCGAACTGGAAGATGAAGAAACCATTGTAGCTCACCCGCTTCCAAATATTCAGCTCAACGCCAGTGCCGCACAGGTTTGCTCTGGCGCCCCGCTTACACTTACACTTTTAGGTATTTCGGGCACCACATGGAACTGGATTCACCCTGACACAGTTGCTAATTTCACGCCAATTACGATATTCCCGATTCAGGCTGGCAATCATGTCTTCAGAGCCAAGGCCACCACTTTTTATGGTTGTACCGATACAGCGAGTGTGACTGTCAACGTGATTGCACCGCCTCCTATAACCATTACTGCCGTTGGAGGTCCGAACGCCTGCACCAGTGCTCCAAAGAATTTCACGGCTACACAGAATGCCAACTACACTTATAAATGGTTTGTTGGTGGTCAGCTGAAACCGCTTGCCATAACCCACACGTTCAGCGACACCATCAAAGGCACCAACCCCTTGTACGTGAAGGTACAGGTAACCAATACCAACACGGGCTGTGTAAATGCCGATTCGGTGCTTGTTACTCCCGTTCAGGCTCCGGTGCTGAACATGACAGTAAGCAAAAGCCAGCTCTGCCGCGGCGATCAGACCTTTATCACACTTTCATCGACGAGCACCCCGCCCGTTTATTTTGCCTGGGGCGACGGCCTGCAGGGCAATGTGCTCACCCGTGGATTTATTCCCAATCAAGATACCACTATTTGGGCTGAAGCCATTAATATCACGGGTTGTATTACCCGAAAAACGGTGAGCATACTGGTGCGCGACACTCTGGCTTTCAGTCTTGCTTCTTCCAACGGAAACCTGCCTGTCTGCATCGGCAGCGATGTGGTGTTCAATGCTCCTGTTGCCCCAAGCTACAAATACCAGTGGTTTGTTAACGGGGTGTTGGTACCTACTGCCAAAACAGCCAGCTTTACCCGATCGTTCACGCAAAATGCCGTGGTCAGGGTGATTGTTACCGATACAGTTGTGGGCTGCGGCGGCTCGGCCTTCAAGAACATCACCACCCGTGTTGCCCCTATTTTCAACCTTGGCCCCGACCAGCAAATTTGTGAAAAAGAGGTGGTTACGCTTAGTGGCCCCACGGGCGACGGATTTACCTACAAGTGGTTTAAGAACAACGAACTGCTTCCTTTCAGCACCAATAGGGTGCTCAATTTTACTGTGACTCAGGGCGCAACTACCCTCAGGCTTGAGGCCTCGTCGGCCGAGGAATGCACTACTACTGATGAGGTGGTTATCACGTCAAAGCCCATCCCATCCATAGACGTAAGTGCAAGCAACAGTAGTATTTGCGCTACCGGTTATGTGGATCTGACCATTCAAACCCTTGGTGCCACGAGCAGCCGCTGGTGGGATAATTTCTCGGGCAATATCAACCCCCGTAGATACTTTCCCTTTGGGTCGGATACCACCTACATCTTTTGGGCTGAAGCCATCAATGGGTTCTCCTGCACCAACCGCGATTCAGTTTCGGTATTTGTGCGGCCATTGCCTGCTGTTCCGCTTACCATAGCCGGCGGATCGAACATTATATGTTACCAGACCAATGCCACTATCACAGGACCACAAGTACCCGGACATCAATATCAATGGTTTATCGACAACCAGCCGGCCGGCACCAACAGCCATCAGCTCACTTTCAAGGTTACAAAGAATGTTGTGGTTAAGCTGAAAGTTACTGACGCCTTTGGGTGCGAAAACGAAAATCAGGTGGCCATACAGTCGCTCAACCTGCCGGGCATCATCCTGCAACCCGATACCCTACAGGTTTGTCAGGGCGAGCCATTTACCCTTACCATTAACAACCAGAACGTGGTTTCCTATGCCTGGTTTGATGGTTTGCTCGGTAACCTGCTGCAGAGAAGTTTTGCCGCCAATCAGGTTGGCACGCATCTTTATTGGGCAGAGGGATACAACGCAGCAGGCTGCCTCAGTCGCGATACTACCCGTGTGGTTGTGCGGCCCAACCCTGAGGCGCAAATCATACCTCCTCCACAAGGCCTCATTGTATGCCAGCACTCTGATGTTGTACTCACAGCAATACAGGCCGATGGCTATACCTACAAATGGTTCAAGGATGGGGTACAGGCAGCTACCACACCGATTTACACCTTCACGGCCGATTTCACCAGCCTTATCCGGCTCGAGGTTACCAATGAGTTTGGTTGTACAAAATCGGCTGAAGTGACCATTACCGTCAACGAGGCTCCTTTGGTAGATCTTGGCCCCGACCAATCGGTTTGTATGGGCTATGTGGCCGAATTTACAAGTCCTACCGGACCTGGGTATTCCCACACATGGCTGGTGAACGGCATTCCGGTGAATGGCAACCCGGTTTATCGATTCAAGGTTACGCAAAACATAACCCTTCGTCTGGAAGTGAGCACACCGCAGGGTTGTTTTGCCGCCGATGAGCTGCAGATCACAACTTTGCCTTCGCCCACCATCAACCTAAGCCCTGATGAGGCCACTATCTGTCTCGGAAGCCAGGCTATACTGAATCTGACCACCAACGGCAACTCGTTTATCTGGTGGGACGGGCTGGGTACCAATGTTCACCTCAGGAGTTTCCTGCCCACCTTCGGCGACTCGACTTACATATTCTGGGCCGAGGCCATAGGGGCTAACGGATGCCGCTCACGCGATACAAGTTATATTCATGTTCGGAACCTTCCTCAGGTATCGCTGCAGATTCAGGGAGGCAACAACACGGTTTGTAAAGGCGCCAACGCAACCTTTATCGGGCCGCAACAAGCTGGCTATCAATACCAGTGGTTTGTAAACAACGTTCAGGTGCCGGGCAATATACATCAAATCACCCGACCTATTGTTCAGAACTCGTGGATTAAACTCAGGGTTACCGACCAGTTTGGCTGCTCTGCCGCCGACTCGCTGCAAATATTCATTCACACTGCACCCGGAATAATCCTTAGTCCCGATACGCTGGATGTTTGCATAGGCAGCAACTTCACCCTAACCATTAATCCTCAGAATATTTTGTCGTTCAACTGGTGGGACAATCTGGCGGGCAACCAGACCAGCAGAACCTTTGTTGCCAATCAGTTGGGCACCTTTATTTATTGGGCCGAGGGCATCAACAGTATTGGCTGCGTTTCGCGCGATACCGCGGTCATTCACGTTCGACCACTTCCGATTGCCGTCATCCAGACACCTGTGGGCACTTCAATATGTCAGGGCGGCGAAATGACGCTTCAGACCACGGTTGAAGGCAGCAACACTTACCAGTGGTTCGTTGGAAATGCCTTGGTTGCCACTGGGCCTCAATATACATACACTGCGCTGCAATCCGATACGGTGAGTTTGGTAGTAACAAGCGAATTTGGCTGCACGCGTACCCGAAATGTATTTATCCAGGTGAATCCAACGCCGCAAATCTCCCTCCCTACACTGATGAGGGCCTGCATGGGCGAGCAACTTATGCTTCAGGCACCTGTCGGACCGGGGTTCAGCTATAAATGGTTTGTAGATAATGTGCTTTCGGGTACCGACACTACCTTCCATTATATAGTGGCCGATACAGTGGTCATACGTCTCGAAGTGAATACAACATTTGGCTGCTCCGACCAGCAGAATATTTCGGTTATTCCGCTCATTAGTCCAAAGATTACCCTCACTACCTCTCAACCCGATATCTGCCTTGGCAGCAATGTAACACTAACTGCCAACGTCACCGATGCCGTTATATTCCGCTGGTGGGATGGTTTTACCGGGCTTACCCGCGTGGTTACGCCTGCCGACACGGGCATCCATCGCTACTGGGGCAGGGTTGTTAGTGGCGACAATTGTGAGGTGTACGATACCATACAGATTATGGTTCGGCCCAACCCAAAAGCCCGGATGAAAATCAGCCAGGGCGCCCCTACAGTATGCCAGTTCAGTGAAGTAACCTTCTCCGTTCGGGAAACAACAGGCGTTCCCGTTTCTCAGGTCATCTGGAACAACAATGTGATTCAACCCATGGGCAACGACACGGTGAAGTTCTTTACCCGTCAGTTCAACCAAACGGCATGGACCAATGTACGCATGGTAAGTTCGTTTGGATGTTCGGGTGCCGATAGCCTTCAGGTTACTGTACAGCCTTTGCCCGCCATGACCATTACGGCCGATACTACCATTTGTGCAGGCTCTTCGCTTTCACTACAGGTCACAGGTGGTTTCAGCTGTATTTGGACCGATGCCAACAACCAGATTCTTGGTGTAGGCTATACACTAAACATTCAGCCAACACAAACAAGGCGTTACTATGCCACCATTACCGGCGGGCCACCATTGGGTTGTTTGCGAAAAGACAGCGTGCTGGTTACTGTGCTTCCTGCTCCACAAATTACTGCAAATGCCAGCGCACAAAATGTATGCAGCGGCACACCCATCATTCTTACAGCCAGCGGCGCACAATCGTATGTGTGGTCTACGGGGCAGACCGGAGCCAGTATAACTGTAACACCCAACAGCACAACCGTTTATAATGTCATCGGAATTTCTGCCAATGGATGTGCAGGCTCTGCATCTGTAACGGTAAACATCATCCCCTCGCCTCAGGTAAGCATAGCCGGCCTTGGCTTGCATTATTGCCTTAACGATAATCCTGTGCCTCTGGTTGGCACCCCAGCCGGTGGTATATTCAGCGGACCGGGCGTGGTTGGTGGTCAGTTCAGGCCGCAAGTGGCCGGCCCTGGTAACCATATGATTGTGTATTCCTACCTCAGTCCTTTTGGATGTTTTGGTGCCGATACCGTTTACACAACCGTGGTCAATATCAGTGCTTCGATCAACCTTGGACCAGATGTGGCCATTTGTCCGCACGAGCAGGTGCAGTTTGATGCCGGCCCGGGATTCCAGCATTATTTCTGGAGCACCGGCGACACTACGCGCACCACAACTGTGAGGGGCAACAGTTATTTCCCCGGTACTACGCGCACCATCACCGTGGTAGGTACCATCTCACAATGCTCGGCTATGGGTTCGGTGAAAGTGACAATCCGAAATGACTGCTATATAGGCATTGGCGAGCAGGACGACAACAACCGGATCAGCCTTTCGCCCAACCCTACACACGGACGATTCACCATCAACCACAACCTGCCTGAGGGTGAGCCGCTGCGTATTGATATTTTCAGCAGTCAAGGCGTGAATGTATACAGCAGCAACAGCCATACTTGTACAGCTCTTTCGTCCTGCACGGTCGATTTGGGTCATCTGCCCGCCGGCGTTTATTCGGTGCTTGTGGTGCATAAGGGCAAACAATATGTTCGTAAGCTCGTTCTCATGTAAGACGCCGAACTGATTATACTCATGGGCAGGATTTTGGCTACTTTTGCGCAAATTCTCTGCCCATGAGTCGTTTTATTGGTATAGGTAATGCTTTGGTGGACGTGCTTGTGCAAATCCCCGACGCAACCATTCTTCAGGCTTTGAATCTGCCCAAAGGAAGTATGCAGCTGGTGGATTATAGCCGCGCACAACAGGTTATGCAGGCCGTGCGCGACTACGGCCATCATAAAGCCTCCGGCGGATCGGCCTCCAACACCATCCATGGCCTTGCTCGACTTGGAAACCAAACCGCCTTTATCGGCCATACCGGAAACGACGAAACGGGGCGGTTTTTCCGGAGCGATATGGAGCAGGCCGGCATACGCCCTATACTCATCACCAACAACGACCCTTCGGGCATTGCCCATGCCTTGATCACCCCCGACGGAGAGCGCACCTTTGCCACTTTTCTTGGCGCAGCACTCAACCTGAACGTGGCACATCTTGACCCGGGCATGTTCGATGATTCCGATTACCTTTATGTGGAAGGGTATCTGGTTCAAAACGAAGAACTTATTAGAAAGGCCCTGCATATGGCCAAACAATGTGGTTTACAGGTGGTGCTCGACCTTGCCAGCTATAATGTGGTTGAGGCCAACAGGCCATTGCTCGACGAACTGCTCCGCAAATATGTTGACATTGTATTTGCCAACGAGGAGGAGGCCAAGGCGCTCACCGGCAAGGAGCCTGAAGAAAGCCTCGACTACCTTGGTGGTATTTGCGATACGGCAATAGTAAAGCTGGGTGCACGAGGTGCCATCGTAATGCAAGGCCAGACAGTAGTCTCAGGACCGGCTTTCGAGGCCAGCGTACTTGATACCACCGGCGCAGGAGACCTATTTGCTGCAGGCTTTTTGCATGTGCTTGCCGCAGGCGGATCGTTGCAGCAAGCCGTCAAAGCCGGTGCAATACTTGGAGCCAGGGTGATCGAACATCTGGGACCAAAAATTCCTGAAAGGCAGTGGCCCGAATTGGCCGGAATCATCCACGAAAGGAAATAAGATTCCACTGAATAAACCCTTTCATTCGGCGTCTCTTTAGCCTGAATCCCTTATTCAGCTTCGTTATAAATAAGTAGGGCCGCCTTTGTTATTGCCCTTAAATTCATAAATTTGCGGCTTTACCATCCCGAAGGATATTAATTTAATATGAACTGATATGAAGATTTTTCAGACAGATGAGATTAGAAATGTGGCCCTGATCGGCGCCGCGAAATCGGGGAAAACCACCCTATCCGAAAACATGCTTTTTGAAGGCAAGGTGATCAATCGCAAAGGCTCGGTTGACGATAAGAATACGGTATCGGACTACAGACCTATCGAATTCGAGCGTCAGATTTCGGTTCACCTTTCTTTGCTGCATACCCTTCACGACGGAAAGAAATTCAACATACTCGATGCACCGGGTTTTAGCGATTACACCGGTGATATTCTGGCAGCAGTTAACGTGGCCGATATAGCCGTTTGTACGGTCAACGGACAATCGGCCGTGGAAGCCACTACCGAAAACGCCTGGCGGCAGGCCGCCAAAGCCGGCACCCCGGTTGTGTTTTTTGTCAATCAACTCGACCACCATAATGCCAACTTCGACGAAACGGTTCGTCAGATGAAAGACTATTTCGGCGAAAAGGTTACACTTGCCCAATACCCGCTCAAC
>DAIOUP010000014.1:0-13083 GCA_036759465.1 Bacteroidales bacterium | reverse complement strand
CATTTATGTTTATGTGCTGGTGAGCCGCTTTGATGCCGGAGTAGTAATGGTGTGGACTTCGGAAATCCTTTATGGTCTGGTGCTTACCTCGATCTCACTTTCTTACTTGAGGTATGGGAAATGGAAAAAGACAACACAAATTCAGTAGTTAATTGATGCTGAACAGGGTCAAACTGTTTTTCTGATAGCCGCCAAGCAAGAGCGGGCCGGACGATTCGTTACGTCCAAATCCGTATTTCTCGCCTTTGGGAAGGGCCGAAAAGTTGAGAAAGCCCGATTCAGCACTTGCAATTGCCGCATGACCAAATGATGCATGATCGAAGCACCAGATTCCGGGTCTCCCGTTCCCCCCGATAAAAACCGGTTTTTGCCTGACCTCATAAGGCAATAAACCCTCAAGCAACACACGGTTATAACGATCGAAAATCACAACGCGGCGTCCATCGGCAAACATAAAGTCGGGGCTCTGGTCGGCATCGAAATCATCGTACTGAAAAAAGTGTCCTCGCGAAAACCTCTCAGGTCCGGGGCTTCTGCTGATTCCGCTGCTGCCAATGTAAAGAAATTCGCCCTGCAATCCGCTGGTCAGAAAAATACCCCTTGCGTTGGTTCGGTTGAGATAGATCTCTGCCCCCTCAGCATTGTTAAGGGGTTCTTTAAGTCTGATGCGTTCGAGGCCGCTGTCGTCAAGAATTTTCAACCGCCCGTCCATCGATGTTATCAGCACATACGTTGCCTCACCTGCCGTAACAACCACCGGAGGCAATGTTGAAATATCGGAGAGCAAGGGTGCGGCCCAGGCCGCAACAGGCTTGCCTGATAGGTTGAATGCATGGGTTCGGCGGTCGGCACAATTGACATAGATGGCTGGATTGTTCTCAGCGTATGATAATGCGGCGGTTGACCGGGATGGAAGCAACAACGGAAAACCTGCTGCCGACTTACCATTGGCGTCGGTAAGGAAAACGCTGACACTGGTATTGAACAGAAAATGAGGGCGTTTAAGTCCAGGGTGGTTGACCATAACCGGCGTGCCAAGCGGTAAACCGCCGATCTGGCGCTTCCATAGCTGACGACCTTCGGGCGAGAAACCATACATCCAGCCGGCACTATCGAAGGCAACAACCCTGCCCTCTCCTTCGGCCATAAACATATAAGGAGCAGCGGCGCCGGGAGCATCAAGACGGGCCGACCAAAGCGGTATGGCCTGGCCTACCGGGTTGGCATTGCCCCTAACAAGCGCGCTAAAATAAATCATGTCGTTTGCCCTGCTCAGCTGTAGGCTCACCGATTCGAAACCATGCAGGGCAGCCGCGTCGCGTAGAAGCCTGTATTTCAATTTGCTGCCAGAAACCTCGGACAATCTTCCTGCCGCTTTGCTAAGCTGATGATAAAGCATGAAGCCTGAGTGCGATGAAACTTCCTCCGACAATTTTTCTATATCGCTGTTTACAAGATTTTTACTTCTGGCATCCAGATAGGTTCGGAGCAATAAAAGGTCGGGGGAAAATAAAAACAGGCTTCCGTCGGAGGTCACAAAATTACGCTCGCTTAAACCATTGGAATCATCTCCGAAAATCTTTCCGACCAGAAACCCGATATCCACGGGCGCAGTCCAATGGCCGTTCCAGGGTGAAGGGATGCGCGGTTGGCGGTTGAAAACAATGTCAGCGATTGTCTTGGGCTGATCAGGCAAATACAAGATAAACGGCTTATTTGCGCCCGAAACCACAGCCGTTCCCTGCACCACCAATCCTGATACGCCGTTAAAACCTCCATCTTGTCGATTTTCTCTATGGTACCTTGCTAGGAAAGATAATGTGTTGATAGGCAGCAAATTTCGTAACGTACTGATGCTGACCCGACCCCCAGCGTCCACCCCATCGAACACTTTGTTTATATCTACCAGGCCATTGAGCATAAGTTCGTTTTCGCGAACATGAAGATCAAGGACAATCCAGCTGTCGAGCCGTCCTGCAATGTTGTTTAAAGCAGTGGCCCATTGCCCGGTGAACAAACCAGATAACGAAGGGGAAAGTCGTGAAGGATTAACAACAACAATAGCATCTGCTGCAGCGGCTTTCTTATTCGGCCAACTCACCTCAGTTTTATTATCGTTTCTGTTAATTAAAGCGTCAAGAGCCCTTTCGAAGGCCTCGCGGTTGAACGAAGCGATGGCCAGACCTTTGATGAAGGCGTAGTTGAGCTGACGGCGATTTCGGCGATCGATGAGCAGAAAAGTACTGTGGCCAACCGTTTTTCGCTTGATCAATTCGAATCTGTTACCAAATGCAGGTAAGGCCCTTTCATGAAGATCCCAGTAAGGGAAATTGCGACCCACACCTGCAAAAAAAACAAAGCCAGGCTCGCCTCCAGCTCCTTCGAGCAGCACAATCGCAGCCGGGAGGTCTTTGGTATTGCGCGATAAACCACTCATATTGAGCATAGTATCGAGCAAGACAATATCGTTTTTCACATCACCGAAGAACTCCGATTTCTGCAACGATGGCCACCATGAAGAATAATTAAATTGCTCCATGAACCTAGAAGCCGATGGCACATACAGAACACCCAGCGCCTCAGAAGGAATGGCATCTAGCACCTTGGTTTCGCGCTGAAGCCGAAAAAGCAGGAAGAAGGAAAGACCCAACAACAAAACAGCCCAAAACAAAAGCCATAAAAAGGTCTGTATTCTCATAAGCATGCGAGGGATTGCCGCTCAAATATACGCATTGCATCGCATCGTGCTCCGGTATGCATCAGAGCGGAAGACGGAGTTGAATGCCAGCATTAAAACTTTTCCGATGATGCTCTGTCAATCCGTTTTGTATTATGGCCTGACGATGAGCCTCAGTGGGATATCCTTTATTTGTAATCCAATGATAATGAGGGTATTGCTCGTGCAAATCAGCCATCAGCCTGTCGCGCTCGGTTTTGGCTAATATTGAGGCCGCAGCGATTGACATGAATAGCGCATCGCCATGTACGATACAGTGGTGCGCAATGCCGGCGAAAGGGGTGAAACGGTTTCCGTCGATCAGGAGCAATTCAGGACGAATCTGAAGATTCACGATGGCGCGGTGCATGGCCAGAAAAGATGCATTGAGAATATTGATACGGTCGATCTCTTCAACCGAGACGTGTGCAACGGCCCAGGCCAAAGCCTTGTCCATAACAAAATCGCGGAGCTGCTCCCGCTGCCTTGCGCTAAGTTGCTTAGAATCGTTGAGCATCGGGTGTTCGAAATCCGGTGGGAGTATAACGGCTGCCGCGGTAACCGGTCCGGCCAGACAGCCTCTGCCCGCCTCATCGCAACCAGCTTCAAGGATGAATGGGTCACCGTAGCGGACTCTGAGCATGGCCAAAGAAGTATAAAAAGTTGTTGGCAGCCGAAAGCAATATGAATAGCCAAACCACAATAGAAGGCCTGGCCGCGCGGTTCAGGCTACCCGCCCAAATGGCAAGGTGAGCGCTTAAGGGTATGATAACAAGCGCGTTGGACTGGAAAGAATCATCCCGCACGATGAAGGCCAAAAGAGCGATTAGGAGGAAGGCGTTGAGCATTGCCTTACGTTTGCGCACCGCAATATTGCGGTCGGCCTGCAGGCTGTAGTTAAATGTTAATGCATTGAAAAACAAAGCGATAAGGAAAACAAAAATTCCAATCTGCGTTGGTGATGGAAGTTGAGGCACCGAAAAGCCTTCTGCAAATGCAAAAAGAAAATGTCCGAGATTCGTTATTACCCGGTTTTGAAGAAACCAAACAATAAGTAAATAAATTATCGGGACGAAAAAACCCAAAAACGGAATCAGCCATTCGCGAAGCCTGTTCAAGCGAAGGATAAATAAAATTGACAAAACCCATAGAACGAAAACCCAGGCACCTCCGTGAATCATGCCCGAAAAGGCTGTCAGCATGCCAAAATTGAACAGTTTAAAATTGATATTTTCCTGTTCGTACATTGAAAAAGCCAGATTGAGCGCGAAAAGCAGCAACATAAGGGCAGGCCAAAGCGGCTGAAACGACATTGCTGCCGGAAAACTTCCCGATACCACCACCCAAAAAAGCAATCCATAGGTGGAAGTACGCGGTGTGAGCAGATATAAGCTAAGTATGGCATTGAGAAGATATCCGCTCACAAGCATTAAAACAAAAGCAGACAACACAGCCAATACCGGTAGGCTTGTAAACGGAATAATAAGCAGTAGTTTGTAAAACGGTTCGTTGTCGAAAGCAGGCGATGCCGGAACAGCTTTCAGCATTGCAGGCATCCAAAGCATTACGCCAAGCGCAAAAGCTGCGATATACTGGATCAAAAAACTACTTCTGAAAAAACGAATCATGACGGTTCAAATGTAATGCCACTTGATCAGGTCGAGGCCGATATCGCGACGGTAATAGGCCCCTTCGAAGGAAATATTGCTCAGATTGGACAGGGCTTTGGTTCGTGCCTCCTGAATCGAGTAGTCAAGTGCCGTAAGGGCAAGCACGCGTCCTCCGGCGGTTTTAATATTTCCATTTTCGACACAAATGCTTGTGCCCGAGTGAAAAAGATGGCAGTCCTCCACATCCTGCAAACCCGTGATGGTTTTTCCTTTGGCAAAATCGCCCGGATATCCGCCGGACGCCATAATGAAGGTCACTGCATGGCGGTCGTCCAACTCGGTTTTTACATCTTGCAGACGGCCTTCGTGACAGGCAAGTAGCAATTGTGCAAAATCGCCTTTGATGCGGGGCAAGATGCATTCGGCTTCAGGATCGCCCAAGCGAACATTGTATTCGATTACGTAAGGATTGCCATCAACATTCATTAGTCCAAAAAAGATGAAGCCGCGATAATCCATTCCCCTTGTAGCAATGCCCCCTATGGTGGGCTCGATAATGCACTGTCGAACCTTATCCATAAAATGCCGATCGGCAAATGGCACAGGCGAAACCGCACCCATCCCGCCGGTATTCAGTCCGGTGTCGTTTTCCCCTATTCGTTTGTAATCCTTGGCCGAAGGAAGCATTTTATAATGCTGACCATCGGTGAGCACAAATACCGAAAGTTCTATGCCTTTTAAAAATTCTTCGATTACCACCGTTTCCGACGCCTTGCCGAACTTTCCCCTGAGCATGGCGCTGAGCTCGGCTACGGCTTCTTCGCGTTCTTCAATGATCAGTACGCCCTTGCCTGCAGCAAGTCCGTCGGCTTTAAGCACAAAAGGCGGCTTTGCATTACGCAGAAATTCAATGCCTTCGTCAATATTATTCAGGTTAACGCGGATGAAGCCCGCAGTAGGTATGCCAAACTCCATCATGAAATCCTTGGCAAAAGCCTTGCTGCCTTCGAGGCGGGCAGCCGAGGCCGACGGACCAATGATGGCAATGTCTTTCAGCATGGCATCGTTGCGGAAAAAATCAACTATTCCATTTACCAGAGGTTGTTCAGGCCCGACAACTACCAATTGGATATCCTGCTCTATGCAGGCTGCACGCAATTGCGCCATATCGTTTATTTCGAGCGGCAGATTTTGTCCGAGGGTCATTGTGCCCGCGTTGCCGGGTGCGATGAACAAGCGCTTCACTTCCTGACTCTGCTTGATTTTCCAGGCCAGGGCGTGTTCGCGACCCCCGCTTCCTATGATGAGTACATTCATGATTGTACGGTTAATGCAGTTTGAATACTATCCCACAATCGTTGTGCAGCGGCATCCCAGCTAAACATGCGACTTCTCTCCAAACCTTTCTTTATCAAATCGCTGCGCAGCGTTGCATCGCTTGCCAGACGATGCATGGCAAGTGCAATATCTTCAACGCTAAATGGATTGACCAGCAAAGCAGCATCGCCGGCCACCTCGGGCATACTGGTTACATTGGCGGTAATGAGCGGAACACCACACTTAAACGCTTCCACAATGGGTATGCCAAATCCCTCAAAATATGACACATAAGTATATACGTGAGCGGAGGCAGTAACACGGTGCAGGTCGTAGGGATTAAGCCGTCCGCAAAAAATTACATCACCTTGGAATCCCATTTCGGTAAATGCCTGCTCAATCTCGCTGGTCCACCATTTGCGTTCGCCGGCCACAAGGAGTTTCATGCCAAGCGTATCGGTGGTTTTGTAGCGGTCGAAAGCCTTGAAAAGGCGCGCCAGATTTTTACGAGGGTGCAACGAGCCCACAAATAAAAAGTAAGGGGCTCCGCCGGCATATTGTTGGCGCACCTCATCAATTTCAGGTTTACTCAAAGGCTCAAAGCGCTCATTAACACCATTATACACAACATCAACCTTGTTGGGAGCTTGCCCGTAAAGCTGGCAAATGTCCTGCTTGGAAAATTCCGAAACGGTTGCAATGCGAACGGCCTTACGCGCAAATCTGGGAAAGAAAAAACGGTAATACCATCGCACAAGGCGCGGCAGATCGGAGGGATAGTGTTCGAAATTGAGGTCGTGCATTACTGCCAGCGAAGGCGCATTGGTGCCGAGACTCAGGTATCCGTCGGGCGAAAGAAACAAATCAGGCTTAATGCGCTTGAGTGCCCTGCGTACCGACCATTCGAACCAGATGACAAACAGCACCGGATGACGTGCCTGAGGTCCGATAACAACGACTTTGACGTTTGGGCCAAAAATGAACTGAGGGTCGGGTTTACGGTCGAAAAGAAAATAAAACTCCACCTCGGGATGCGCTGCTACAATGCGCCTGAGCGTTTCGAAAGTGAACCAGCCTATTCCCTCGAGCCGGCCAGCCAGAAGCAGTCGTGTGTTAACAGCAATGCGAAGGCTCATCGGGCTTTGGTTTCTGGCTTGTGAATAAGTTCTAAATTTGCGGCAAATATCCGAAAAAACGATGAAGCAGAGGTTCAAATTGTTGTTGCAGCGCTTGCTTGGTTTCGACAATTACCTCTTTGTTTTTGCCATCTATATCATCACCACGCTGCGATGGAACAAGAACGAGCGTGATTTTACGCACTTTGTAAAGCTCATCCCCGACGGTCATCTTGTGCTCGACATTGGAGCCAACATCGGCATTATGTCGGTTTGGTTTTCCCGAAAATTGAAGAAGTCGCGTATTCTTGCTTTCGAACCTGTGCCGCAGAACGTAAAGGCCCTGAAAAGAGTATTGCGGTTCTACAGAACTCATAATGTTGAAGTTATCGAAAAAGCGCTTGGCAGCGAACAAGGCATGGTCGAAATGATAATGCCCGAGGTTGAAATGGTCAGGATGCAGGGACTGAGCCATGTAGTGCATTCAAGTATCACCGAATTCAACGAAGGAGAGAATTTCAGCGTTCCCATGATCCGGCTCGACGATTGCGATCAGATAAAATCGTCGGACAAAATAGCGGCCATAAAACTCGATGTCGAAAACTTCGAGCATTTTGTGCTGCAGGGTGCTAGAGCAACCATCGAAAAGCATCGGCCGATTATTTATGCTGAATTATGGGAAAACGACAACCGCGGTCTTTGTTTTGAGTTGCTTAAATCGCTCAACTACAGCATTAAAGTTGTTGTTAAAGGCAGGCTGACCGACTATCTTCCAATAGTTCATCATACCCAAAATTTCTTTTTTATCCCCAATTCACCCCAAACCCAAATGCGGTAAAGCATGCAAAACCGCTTCGTAAAAAACCTGTTGCTGCTGCTCACGCTCAATCTGCTTATCAAGCCGTTCTGGATTCTGGGCATCGACCGCAGCATACAAAATCGGGTGGGCGACAGCGACTACGGTCTGTTTTTATCAGTTTCAAGTTTCTCTTTCCTGTTTTACATCCTCCTCGACCTGGGGATTACCAATTTCAACAACCGCAACATTGCCCGCAACCAGCGACAGCTTCAAAAGCACTTTGCCGGAATCATGGGTGTCAAGATCATACTCGGCGTGGTTTATATGCTGCTGCTTATGGCATTTGGCATGATTATCGGCTATGGGCCTGAGCAGATGAGCGTTCTTTTCTGGGTGGGTATCAATGCCACGATGTTGTCGATGATCATGTACCTCAGATCTAATGTTTCGGGGCTGATGCTTTTTGTGGCCGACTCTTTCCTTTCGGTACTCGACAGGCTGCTGATGATTTTGCTTTGCAGTCTTCTGTTGTGGACTCCCCTACTCGGAAGAACACTCACGATCAGCGAATATGTGTATGCTCAGACCATCGCCTATACGATCACTTTTCTGGTGGCCCTAGCGGTGGTGATGCAATATGCAGGCCGACTTGCCCCAACATTCGATCGCAAATTTATGGGGATGATTCTCAGGCGCAGCGCTCCCTATGCCTTGCTCGTGCTGCTCATGAGCTTCTACAACAGGCTCGAGCCCGTTTTAATTGAAAGGCTGTTGCCTGAGGATTCCGGACTGTTGCAAACCGGGATTTACGCCAAGGCCTTCCGTCTTTTCGATGCCGGAAACAATATTTCGATGCTTTTTGCTGTGCTTTTGCTGCCCATGTTTGCCAGCATGCTCAAAAAGAAAGAGCCGGTTGTCGGGCTCGTAAGGCTTTCGTTCAGCCTTACTTTCACCCTGTCGGCCATTGTGGCCATAAGCGGAATTATGTATGCCGAACCACTAATGAAACTCCTTTACGGCCTGCGGCCCGGTGAGGACGAAATCGGGTTTGCAGCACGCATTGCTCAATCGGCCGGTATCTTTAGCTTGCTCATGGTGGCCTATGTGGCCGTTTCGAGCACTTATGTATTTGGCACCTTACTCACGGCAAAAGGCAGTTTGAGGCTGCTCAATTCCATAGCCGGTGCCGGGGTGCTTCTGAGTCTTATCATGAATTTTTTGCTTATCCCACGATATGAGGCTACCGGAGCAGCTATAAGCAGCCTTACTGTGCAAACCGCAATGGCTGTTGTGCAATATATTGCTGCACGTCGTGTGGTCGGTTTTAGCCTTGGAGGTCAGTTTTTCATCCGGCTTCTGGTTTTCCTTCTGATCTTTATGGCATCGGCATTTGGCATTCGTCAGCTTGAAGTTTCGTGGCTTGTTTCGCTTGGTTTGACCCTTACCGCCGGCATCATCAGTGTTCTATTGACCGGATTGGTATCGGTCAGGGATATCCTAACCCACCTTATGTCCTCGGGCAATCGTCTTAAATAAGACTGATTTGCCATTTTCGGATTATTATGAAAGGATAATTTCTATTTTTGGGCTTTTAATCAAAATCCCAAGGGGAAAATGCACGATCCCAAGCCTCCTGAAATGCACGCTTTCAGTTTGGTGAGTCTTTCGCTGAAACACAGAAAAAAGTTGCTGATTATCGGACTGGCCACAATTGCCATGTCCTATTTGTTTACAAGCCCGTTTTTCATTACCCCTCTTTACAAATCAACCGTAATACTATACCCTACTTCGACCAACTCCATATCGAAGGTGCTGCTCAACAATAACCTTCCTTCCAATAAAGACCTTTTGGAGTTCGGGGAAGACGAGCAAACGGAGCGTATGCTTCAGATATTGAATTCCAATAAGATACGCGACCGAATAATTGAGAAATACAACCTTTTCGAGCACTACAACATTCCAGCCGGCAGCCGGTATCGTTTCACCAGGCTTTACGATACCTACGAAAGCCGTGTCAGGTTTCGGCGCACCGAATATATGGCGGTAAAGATCACCGTGCTCGATCAGGACCCGCTGAAAGCGAGCGATATAGCCAATGATATCGCAGAGCTTTTCGACAGCACCATGAATATGATGCAAAAAGAAGTGGCTGTGCGCGCCTTTCGCATTGTCGAGAATGAGTATTTCAACCTTCGCAACCAGGTAAGGGAGATGGAAGACTCGCTCAACACCATCAGAAAACTTGGCGTGCACGACTACGAGAGCCAGGCCGAAATGATCAACCAGCAACTGGCCATCGAAATTGCCCGAAACAACCAGCCGGGCATCAAAGCTTTGTACGACAAGCTTGAGCTGTTATCGAAATATGGCGGCATCTACGTTTCGCTTCGCGATATGCTTGAACACGAGCGCAAACAACTGTCGCAGATCAAGGCGCGCTATGAAGAAGCCAAGGTCGACGCCACCGAAAATCTTCCCCATAAGTTTGTGGTAACCAACGCTTTCCCCGCAGAGCGCAAATCTTACCCCATACGCTGGCTGGTGGCACTAATCGCTTTATTTTCCACCTTGTTTCTGGCCTTGCTGATTCTCATCCTGGTGGAGCAAAGCAAATGGAGTGAAAAAAAAAACTTCAACGCGATATCACATCAACTCAACCAACTCTCCCGTCGAATCAGGCATACCCTAAAGACGTTCAAACCAGCCAAACCTGAAAAAATTGAAAAAAGTAACCAGCATAATTTGAGCAACATGGAAAACAGTTTCAACAACACATCATTGGTCAGACTGGTGTACCGCTGGCGCCTTCATCTGGCCATCATCACGATAGCGGCGGCATTGCTGGGGGCTGTTTTCTCTGGGCCGTATTTTATCACTCCGCTTTATCGGTCAGAGGCTGTAGCTTACCCTGCCAACATCAACAGCTATTCAGATGAAAGCGAAACCGAGCAAATGCTGCAGATCCTTCAGTCGCAGGATATTACCGACTCGATGATTGCCCGCTTCAACCTCATGGAAGTGTATAAAATAAGCCCGCAAAATAAATACTGGCGCTCTGCCCTGCTCGAGGAATTCAGGCAAAATGTGAAAGTACGTAAAACACCTTATGAAGCGATTTCCATAACTGTTCGTGACCGTGACCCTGAACGCGCTGCCGACATGGCCAACGAAATGCTCAGACTTTATGATCAAAAAGTTTCCAACCTTCATAAAACAAAGTATAAGGAAGTGGTTGATATGTACGATATGCAGCTGGCAAAGAAACAGCTGGTTATCGACTCCCTGCAAAACAGACTTTATCAGTTGGCCACCGAACACGGGCTGATCGATTATGGCGCACAATCTAATGAGGTGATGCGTGGCTACCTGCGCACCATTTATGGCACAACCACTGCCAACATCAACACCAAAGCAGTTGAACAACTCAAGAAAAGCATCGAGAATCACGGCGGTGAGCTGATAACAGTTACGCAAATGCTGGTTGAAGAATCGCGCACCTATGTGACCATCAAACTCGATTATGAGCAGGCTCTCCGATTTTACAATGCCAACCTGACTTATAGCAACGTAATCAGCAAGCCCTTTCCGTCGGATAAAAAAGTCTTTCCCGTTCGTTGGGTCATCGTTGCCTTTGCGGCGCTCGGAGCGCTCCTTATCTCGGTTCTTGTCATCATGCTCGCCGAACGTAAAAAGGACCTTTTAGGCATTAGGCACTGAAATACAAATAATCCTTTGACCGAGCAAAGCAAGACAGCCTGGATCTATCTGGTAACAGCCATCTATCTGGCCATCAGCATGTATCTGGTGGTTCAAAAAGATATTTGGTATTTCTTTGCGCTGCCATTGGTGCTCGGAGTTCTTTTGCTCTATATCTATTCGCTCGATAAAGTTTTGCTCCTTATCAGTTTTATCACACCCCTTTCGTTAAACATCGAGAATATGGATGCCGGGCTAGCCATCAGTCTTCCGGCCGAACCGATGCTTTTCGGTGTTTTGGTGCTCTATCTGGCTAAATTGCTTCACGAAGGTCACTACGACCGCCGTGCGGCTTCGCATCCAATAAGCCTGGTTATCTACCTTATGCTATTCTGGATGCTCATAACGACCTTCACAAGCGAGTTGCCGCTCGTTTCGGCTAAAGCGCTCGTAGCCAGACTTTGGTTTATTGTGCCATCATATTTCCTTGCTATTCAGGTGTTTAGAAAGATCAAAAATATTCACTGGTTTATTTGGCTTTACAATATCGCCCTGATCATTGTAATTGGCTACACCATTTACAGGCATTGGTCTTTCGGTTTCAGCGACAAATCGGCACACTGGGTTATGTCGCCGCTCTACAACGACCACACAGCATATGGCGCAGCCCTGGCACTATTCTTCATTCTTACCATTGGATATATTTTCTACCCCGGACTGAGCAACTACAGACGATTTTGGGTTATCAGCATGGCCGTCTTGCTGGCCATTGCCACCTTGCTATCGCTCAGCCGGGCTGCATGGATCAGCCTCGCCGTTTCGGCGGGCGTTTTTGTAGCCGTCTGGCTCAGGATTAAATTCAGATACATCTTTGCGGCATTTGTACTCATCGTCGCCTTTCTGGTCAGCTTTCAGCATCAGATCATCGATACGCTTGAGAAAAATAAGCAGGACAGTTCGGCCGACTTTGTCGAGCACGTGCAATCCATCTACAACATTAGCTCCGACGCCTCCAACCTCGAACGCATCAACCGTTGGCAGGCCGCACTCAGACTTTTTGATGAACGACCCTTTTTTGGATGGGGACCGGGCACCTACCAGTTTGTTTACGGCCCCTTCCAGCGCTCGAAAGAAAAAACCATCATCAGCACCAATGCCGGTGATGGAGGCAATGCACACAGCGAATACATAGGCCCCTTATCCGAAATGGGGCTACCGGGTATGCTCATTGTTTTTTTGCTGGTGGGCACGATGATTTATCAGGGTTTGAAAACCCATAAAAACTCGAAAAACAAGCAAGCGCGTATTCTTTCGCTAAGTGCCACCCTGGCATTGATCAGCTATTTCACACACGGTCTGCTCAACAATTTCCTTGATACCGACAAACTTTCGGTGCCGGTGTGGGGATGCATGGCCATCATTGTTGCCATGCAGATTTATTATTCTAAGCTGGAACCTGACAGCGAACTTTTAAACAGCTCGTCAAACAAGACGGCAGATTAACTCTTCAGTTTTTCTGTTTCTCCGGACAATGCGGGCATGGCTCGCCGGAATATTCCTTCCAGTTCAGCGCACATTTCTGAACGCTGCTCATGACTAAGGCTACCGGTTCGTTGCTCGAGTGCAAAAAGCAGGTCGGCTGCGCGATCCATGCCAAACTGTTTCGCCGACGATTTGAGGGAATGAGCATATCTCGAAAGTGCCTTCATGTCGTTATCCCTGTTGGCTTCGAGTAGCTGCTTAAGGGTATTTCCGCTGTGCTCGACAAACACTTCCAGCAACAGCACCAAATCGGCCATGTTTTCTCCAATAATTTCCTTCACCTTGGTC
>DAIOUP010000013.1:0-13427 GCA_036759465.1 Bacteroidales bacterium | reverse complement strand
GTACTGAAGTGAGTACATACCACGAAGGCGAAAATGCCTTGACCTTTTATGGGATGCGGAAATCCCACCACAGCCGATTCGTCCACCAGAGGATGTTCGTTGATGGCATTCTCGATTTCGGCTGTGCCAAGCCTATGGCCCGAGACGTTAATCACATCGTCGACCCTACCGAGTATGCGATAATAACCGTCTTCGTCGCGTTTAACGCCATCACCGGTGAAATAATAGCCTGGGTATGCACTGAAATAGGTTTTGATGAAACGGTCGTGGTCGCCCCAGATGGTACGGGCCATGCCCGGCCAGGGATAGCCGATGCAAAGGTTGCCTTCCACGCTGTTGCCAAGCAGTTGGCGGCCCTCCTGGTCTACGATCACAGGCTGCACGCCCATGAGCGGCATTGTGGCATAGCCTGGTTTAGTGGGTGTGATTCCAGCCATCGGGCTAATCATGATGCCTCCGGTTTCGGTTTGCCACCATGTGTCGACGATGGGGCATTTGTTTTTGCCAATATGGTCGTGATACCAGTGCCAGGCGGCTTCGTTGATGGGTTCGCCCACTGTGCCGAGTACCTTTAGACTGCCCAGATGCTTATTTTCGACCCATTCGAGGCCGAGTGCCATCAGGCTTCTGATGGCTGTGGGAGCGGTATAAAACTGATTAACCTGATGCTTATCAATGATTTCCCAATAGCGACCGGCATCGGGCCAGGTGGGAATGCCTTCGAACATCACCACCTTTGCACCATTGAGCATGGGCCCATACACAAGGTAGGAGTGCCCGGTTATCCAGCCGATATCGGCCGAGCAGAAATAGATGTCGCCATCGCCGTATTGAAACACATTGCGAAAAGTATAACCAGTGTAAACCATATAACCCCCAGTAGTGTGTACCAGGCCTTTAGGTTTTCCTGTCGAGCCGCTGGTGTAGAGGATAAACAGCGGATCTTCGGCATCCATATCGGCGGCCTGAACTGGAGGGAAATCCTTTTGCATCAGTTCGTGCCACCAGTGGTCGCGGCCTTCCTGCATAGGCACCTCCTCGCCTGTGCGTTTCAGCACTATGGCGGTAGTTACGCAACGGCAGGCATTCATGGCCTCGTCGGTAATGGCTTTGATGGGTATGGTTTTATTGCCCCGATAGCCGCCGTCGCTGGTGATGAGCATGCGTGCCCCGGCATCAATGAGACGTTCGGACAAGGATTGTGCCGAAAAGCCGGCAAATACGACGGAGTGGACAGCCCCGATGCGCGCACAGGCCAGCATGGCCACCACAAGTTCAGGCACCATAGGCATATAAATGGCCACACGATCGCCTTTTTTGATGCCCATGCCCGTCAATACCGATGCAAATCGGTTCACTTGTTCGAAAAGCTCTCCGTAAGTTAATGTTCGACAGGCTTCTTTCGGGTCATTTGGTTCCCATATAATTGCCGTTTGATTCGCCCTGTAAAAGAGCTGTCGTTCAAAGATGTTTTCAGTGATATTTAGCTTTGCACCCTCAAACCAACGCATATACCCACGCCGGAAGTCCCAATCGAGGATATTATGCCATTTCTTGCGCCAGTAGTAGCTGTCGGCAACATTGGCCCAAAATCCGGTTGGATTGGACACACTTTTTTGATATTCAAAGATATAGCCGCCAAGGGTGGAAACTTTTGGAACCATGATGTTGTTTTTTGTTGGTGTTTTGCGAAAATAAAGGATTTTTGAACCTTATAACAATCAAGACTTATTTCTATGCTTAGAGGAATTTTTTCGGTGAAGTTCAACGAGGGTTTACTTAGTTTGTGGCTGTTGATTTTCCGCACTTTGGTTTCGGTGATGATGCTCACACATGGCCTTCCGAAGTTATCCCGACTATTACCGGGTCAGGAGATCAGTTTTGCCGACCCATTGGGTATCGGGGTCTTGCCTTCGCTTATTCTTGCAGTTTTTGCGGAGGTGATTTGCAGTTTGCTGATCTTTCTTGGCCTGGGAACACGTTTGGCGGCTATTCCGTTAGCTATTACGATGGCTGTGGCTGCCTTCATGGTTCATGCAGCCGATCCTTTTACGCGCAAAGAACTGGCATTGATGTATTTGCTTGCCTATGTTACTATTTTGGTTGTTGGCCCGGGGAAGTATTCTGTGGACAGATATCTGAAAGTCTGATGCCTCCGTGGCTGCACTGGAAATAAAAAAGCCGTACTGAAAACCTGTTTCATTACGGCTTTTATTTAACGTTCATTCAGCGCTTATTTCATTGTCTTAACGGCTTCCATCGCAGCGTTAATCGAAGGTTTGGGGGATATTTTGCTGCCAACCGCACCAATCATCCACTGCTGAGGCGTGAGACGGCCCTGGGTGAAAGCTTTGTAGACTTCGGCGGCAAAATCTTTGCCATTTAGGTGCTCTCCGAACTGGAATTCAATGAGTTGTCCGACGGGGTAAGCAGGCAGATACAGTGGATAGTCGATCATATGGGAGTAAACGGCGAGAATCGGGGAGTCCTTTATTCCGAAGACCGGTGCATAATATTGATTCCAAATTTCGGTTGCTATCCGGATGACGGCTTTTTTGAGGTCGGCAGGACTGGCATTGGGATTGGCATACATCCAGCGCCAAACATTGATATCGACCAGCGAAACACCCATTATTTCATAATTACCCCAAATATTGTCGAGCGCGTTGAGGTGCCGTGTTGTTTCGTTTTGGTTTTCCATGCCCAAAAGCTGAAGGTCGCGGGCCTGGAAAGTAAAGGCCAAAGCTTCGGTGAATGCGGTGTTTGGAACGCCGTTTAGCATATAATAGTCCACATCGTAGAGGCTAATGGTCTGCTCAACATTATGTCCAAACTCGTGAATGGCAATATTATAGCCTTTATAATCCATGCCGTCGGGGCCGATACGGGTGCGAAGGCGTGCCTTATCGCCTTTCATGGCAGCGCCCCAGGCATGACCAGCGCCACGGGACGGGTCGACGGCTATTTTGGAAGCGATGCTTTTTGCAGAGTCTGCGCTAAAGCCAAGTTTGACCAGGATGTTAGGCAGGTCGTTTTCGAAGGCTGTTTTGTTGGGATACTTTGTTTTGAGTAACTGATCGAGTTTGGCCACATCTAAGGTTGAACGGGTTTTAAAGCCGTCGTACCAAATATCCCAGGGCTGCAGCTTGCGTCCGAGTCGTTTTTCGATGATCGCGGCAACTTCTTTTAGAACCGGGTGCGAGATGAGCTCCACAAACATGGCTTCGACCTGCTCAACCGGGATTTCCATCTCATCGTCGAACTTCCTAGTGATGTAGTTGGGAAAAAGGGGAGAGTACTCGTCTATTTTTTGGGTGATCTTGAACAGACCCAGCAAGTGTGTATAACGTGTGTCAGGCTCTGTAGTAAACTCAACTTTCTGGTTCCCCGAGAAAACCTCGTTTCGGAAAGGTGCCCATTCGAATTTGGGGTTGTTTATCACCTGTGATGGAATCTCTTGACGGATAATGCGTTGCATCACTTCATATATGATGGCTTGCTTATTGAATCCTGAGGGATCGGCATAATTGGCTTTTATCTCGTCGCGCAGTCCCCAATGCGAAATAAGTTTCATGTCCTTCGGGAAGAGCTTGCGGCCACGCGCGTCGCGCAGATTACCCACATAGATATTGTAATCCGAGATATAGGCATCAGCCTCGCTGCTTGCAAGCGCGTATTCCTGAAGTAATGCGGCCGGTATGCGCGATTTGTATATATCGCCCATTCGGGCGTAGGCCCACTCAAGCCTCGACCAGTTTTGTCCGAGCGCTTCCTTTTCGTTGAGCGAGTAGAACGGGAAGTTGAGCATCACAATGAATGCCAGCTTGTTGGCGTAGAAATCGTCGCTGAGATGTGCGCCGGCATCGTAGCCGCCAAAAAGCCTGTCGACAGGCAATATCTCGCCTTCGGCAACATGCAGGGGATATTTCAACCCCACACTCATTTTGTTGAAGCTACCGATTAGCAGCTCGAAATTATCCTGTATGCGTCGAAACATTTTTTCGCGCTGCTCGTCGTTGACAGCATTGTGCTGGGAGCAAAGCGCAGCAAAATCGTCAAAAGTGCCATCTTCGGCCCGCCAGAATGCTGCTGCCTGTTTCACGCCTCTTTCAATGCGTGTATGCTGGCTTTCATCGCTTGATGATTTGAGCTTTTCAATAAGTGTGGCCACCTCATTGGGCGGTAAAACTTCAGCCCTCGAAACGGCTGTGTTGAGGATAAGTACAATCATGACTGAGGTAAAAAGTGTTTTTTTCATGGCACTAGGCTTTTATTTTCTGAAATCTGGAAATAACGACGGGAGTAAAAACCGGCAGCCCTACGGCAGCAACAGCCAGAAGCCAAAACCATACAGGATTTGGGGTAAAACTCAGGTTGATCAGCATTAATAGCGAGAGCAATACGGAAACAATTTGCAGTAAGCTTTCACGGCGGCTTATTGCATAACACACCACGCCGGCTGATAGGCTTCCAACAACGTAAACGAGCAACAACCATAAATAGGCGGTTGTTGGAAGATTTTCCATGGCTACAGTCCACTTTGCGCCAGGTGTTGAGATCATTTCATTTTGAGCTGTTGATGCAGCCTCGAACGACACCAGCGGTTCGAGCAGGCTGATGAGGGTCAAAGCGGCTGCTATGGCAGTTGCCAAAGCAAAAAAGGACCGAATGATGCCAGCTTTTTTCACAATGTGCAAAGGTAGGCATTCGGCCCTTAGGTGGTCATCTTACATCCGGGATGACTTCAGGAAATATTGCTTAGTCTTCGATGAGGCTGCTTCCGGGTTTATCGCAGTCGCATTCCAGACTTTTGTTGTACATCGTCATGGCCTTAAGGCTCATACCCATGCTCGAAAAACCTCCGTCGTTGAAAAGGTTTTGCATGGTAACCTTTCGTGTGAGGTCGGAGAAAAGGGTGATGCAATAGTCGGCACATTCAGCGGCATCGGCATTGCCAAGCGGCGACATACGGTCGGTGAAATCCATGAGGGCATTGATGCCCTTAACGCCGCTACCGGCTGTGGTCATGGTAGGCGATTGCGAAACGGTGTTTACCCTGACTCCTTTTTCACGACCATAGATGTATCCGAAGCTACGGGCAATGGACTCAAGCAAGGCTTTGGCATCGGCCATATCGTTGTAGCCGTAGTGTGTGCGTTGCGCTGCAACATACGAAAGTGCAACTACCGAACCACCTCTGCGGATGGCGTCCATACGGTAGGCGATCTGAAGCATTTTGTGAAACGAAACGGCCGAAATGTCGAGCGTTTTCATCAGAAAGTCATAATTCAGGTCGTTATAGACGCGCTTTTTGCGCACATTGAGCGACATACCGATGGAGTGAAGTATGAAATCAACCTGACCACCCAAAACCTCCATGCTGGTTTTGAACACATTTTCGAGATCGGACACCGAGGTGGCATCGGCAGGAATAATGGTGGCACCGGTGCGTTCGGCCAGCTCGTTCAGTTCACCGAAACGAAGGGCCGTGGGGGTATTGCTGAGCGTAAACGTTGCTCCCTCTTCGAACGCCCTCTCGGCAACCTTCCAGGCGATGGATTTGTTGTCGAGTGCACCAAAGATGATTCCTTTTTTTCCTTTGAGTAGGTTGTAAGCCATATTGTCGTTTTTGGTTGAAAGATTTTTCGCTCGGCAAAGATACAAAATCCGGTAAAACTGAGTATTATATCAAATACCTGAAAGTCAGATAAATAGGTAAATTACTGTGAAAAATTAACAATTCATTGGCATCAATAACCTTTCATCAGCTCTCGGGCTGCCTGCCGTGCGGCATCGGAAACATGGTCATTGCTGAGCATGGCGGCGATTTCTTCCACGCGTTGCAGCTGACTGAGTTTGATGATCATGGTTTTTGTGCGCTGCTGATCGTCGCGCTTAAAAACAAAATAGTGATGTCCGGCCCGTGCGGCGATTTGTGGCAGGTGGGTGATGACGATAAGTTGTGTTTTCGTGGCCAAAGCCGACATGATGCGGGCCGCCTTGGCGGCGATATCGCCCGATATGCCGCTGTCGATCTCGTCGAAAACCATGGTGGGGAAACGCTTTCTGGCAGCAAAGGTGCTTTTCAGTGCCAGCATCAGTCGCGAGAGTTCTCCGCCCGAGGCAATTTTGTCGAGGTCGTTTGGTGGCATGCCTTTGTTGGCCGAGAAGAGCAGTTTGATTTCGTCGGAGCCTGTTGGGCCAGGCTTTTCGAGCAGGTTGAGCCTAATGTGGAATCTGGCGTTGGGCATGCCCAGACTGGTCAAGGTTTGGGCGATGGAACGTTCAAGGTTTGGAATTTCACTCTGTCTTTTTTGACGAAGATCTGAGGCCTGACGGTTGAGCTGGTTTTCAGAGTCGCGTAATGCTTTTCGCAGGGCATTGAGCTCAGCATCGCTGTTTTCGACAGCATTGAGCTGGCCTCGCAACTTTTCCCGCATTTGAATGAGCTCCTCTACGGAGGTCATTTTGTATTTGGCCATCAGCGCCCTGAGGTCGGAATAGCGTTTGTTGAGCCTGTCGAGTTCGCCTGCGTCGAAATTGACTTTATCAGCCAGCCGTTCCGCCTCACGGGCAATGTCGTTTAGTTCTATCTGAGCGCTGCCTAGTCGCTCGGCCAGTTCGGAGGCATCGGCCATATAAGGGCTGATCTTCGAAAGTGCCGCCTTTGCCTCCTTTACCAATGCCGTTGCATTGATTTCGGCCAGATTGAGGTTGTTGGCTGCCAGAAAAAGGGCGGTTTTAATATCCTCGCTATGGGTAAGCGTTTGCAATTGCTGCTCGAGTGCAACAAGCTCACCTTCGGTTAGTTTGGCTTTGTCAAGCTCATTGAGCTGAAAATTTATCAGATCGAGGCGTTGTCGGTTTTCTTCCACTTGTTGCCTCAGCTCAGTCAGCTGTTGTTGCTGGGCTTTAAAGGCGTGCCATGTTTTGCGGTAGCTGTCAAGCAGGCTTGCCGATTCGGCAAGGTCGTCGATTATGGCAAGTTGATGTGATGCATTGCTGATGAGCAGCGAGTCGTGTTGAGAATGAATATCGACAAGCCTTTGACCCAAGTCTTTCATCTGGCTGAGGTTCACCGGACTGTCGTTGATAAATGCCCTTGATTTTCCGCCAGGACTTATCTCGCGTCTCAGCAGGCATTCAGCCTCATAATCAAGCTCATTTTCCGAAAAAAAGGCCTCAAGACCCAGTCCGTTGAGGTCGAATGTGGCCTCAACAATACATTTGTTGTTTGGGTCGAAAAGGACGCCCGTTTCAGCTCTTTCGCCCAGCACAAGGCCCAGCGCGCCAAGCAGTATAGATTTGCCGGCACCCGTTTCGCCCGTGATGACCGTAAAGCCTTCCTGTAGGTCAATCTCGAGGTGTTCGATGAGGGCGTAATTGCTGATGCGCAGTTTTTGCAGCATGTTTCACCGTGATGCAGGGCAAAGGTAAAACATTATCGCGGCAGGCCAAAGCATTGCTCAGCTTGCCAGTATCTTCTCGTACTTCGATGCGTTGGAAGGGTCAATTTCCCGCATGATGTTGACAACCCGCGTTTTTTCCTGAGGACTGCCTTTGGAAAAGATGTTGATGATTTCGTCGCGCTTGGCATCGAGGATAAGTTGCAATAAAAGCAGGTTGGACCTTGTACGGTATGCCTGCTCGAGGTATTTAATGCTTTCGGCTATTGCAGTCCGGCCTTCGTCGGGGTTGTCGGCCATGCGGTCGAGGCCAAGGCGGTGGTATTGATAGTAAAACTGCCTCAGCATTCTGTAGGATGGGTTGCGCAGGTTTTCAATGATCCAGTAGCGGTTGCGGTTGCCGTCGAAAGCCTTCCATCCGCGCTCGTTGGCATTCTGGGCATTATTGACGATGTTTTCAGCGGCCTGAAAGAAAGGGTCTCCGCCATTGGGCGAAAAGCTGTCGAAATCGAGACCCAACATCACGTAGGCATAAAATGCCAGCGTAGAGGTGAGGTTCGACATGAAGCTGTTTTCGTTAAAATCGAGCGGCTGCGATTCGAGGTACCTGAACTGAAAGTTTTCGTCAATAAAGTTGAGCATCACTGTATTGTAGGAAGTTTTGTAAACCGGCCTGCGAAGAATGACGGTGATGTTGCCCTTGTATTCGTCGGACGAAACCCTTTCGCGCAGCGTGATCATCATGGTGCATTCGATGCGTTCGAGGTTTTTGATGTTTACATTCGTCCACTTACGGTTGTTCATAAACTCGTAAAGCGACGATTGCAAGGCTTCGAATACGCGTCTGTCGGTCCCTTCGATAGTGGGCGCCTGCACCGAGATATCGCATTGAAACTCCTGGGCAGGCAGATGCTTTACGGTTAGTATAAAGATAACAATGGTGAGAATGAAGTTTTTCATGCGGCTACAGGCTTCTGTTTATAAACCATGCACTTGCAAAATTATTGCAGCTGCAGGAGCATTTGGTTGATTTTGTCCGCAATATGAGCGGCAACCTCCGATTTTGACATAAGCGGCAGATGCTCGGTTGCTTCGGTGGTGATCAGGCTCACCTTGTTTGTGTTGTGTCCGAAACCGGCTCCTTCGTTGGCCAGCGAATTGAGGACAATCAAATCGGCGCCTTTACTTGTGAGCTTAATTCGGGCATTTTCCACTGCATTGTCGGTCTCAAGGGCAAAGCCCACAAGCATTTGGCCAGCTTTCTTGTTTCTTCCCAGTGTTTGCAGGATGTCGGGATTCTTGACCAGCTCAAGGCTCAGATTCTCATCCTGTTTCTTGATTTTTTTGTCGTAAGGCTTCAGCGGTCGATAGTCGGCTACGGCAGCACTCATCACTATGATATCTGAGGTTCGCGACAACGCCATGCAGGCCTCAAACATTCCGACTGCGGTTGTAACCGGAAAAACCTCGATTGACGGATGATTGATGCTCATGTGGGTTGGCCCAAGCACCAGCGTTACTTTTGCACCTCTGTTTGCAAATGCTCTGGCAATTTCGATGCCCATCTTTCCGGAGCTGTGATTGCCGATAAATCGAACAGGGTCGATGGGCTCATGCGTTGGCCCGGCGGTGACAAGCACCTGTTTGCCTTCGAACATTTTGTCGAAGGCGAAAAAATCCTTAATCCTCTGGAAAATATTTTCCGGCTCTTCCATTCGACCTTCTCCACACAGTCCGCTGGCCAGTTCTCCTGTGCCGGGGGCTATGATGATGTTGCCGCACTGTTCGAGGGCTTTAATGTTGTTTGTCGTGGACGGGTGCCTGTACATGTCGAGGTCCATTGCTGGAGCTAGCATCACAGGGCAGCGTGCCGAAAGGTAGGTGGCCAGCAGCAGGTTGTCGGCTATGCCGTGATGCATCTTGCCAAGTGTGGTGGCTGTCACGGGAGCAATTACAAAGAGATCAGCCCAGAGCCCAAGCTCCACATGGCTGTGCCAGCTTCCGTCGGTGGGATTAAAAAAATCGCTCCACACGGGATGTCCGGTGAGTGTTGAAAGGGTAAGTGGTGTGACAAAATCTTTTGCGGCTGGGGTCATCACTACCTTTACTTCAGCTCCTGCTTTTCGCAACAGCCTCACCAGCAACGGTATCTTGTAGGCAGCTATGCCGCCGGTGATGCCTACAAGAATTTTTTTGCCCTTCAGCATGGGGATGTTCTTCAGCCCACTTCGCTGATCAGAATTCGTTGTTTTCGCGGTGGGGGTTGCGGAAATAAATCTGGTCGTTCAGAAACTCGTGAATGGCAATAAGGGTGGGCTTGGGCAATCGTTCGTAAAACCTTGCCAGCTCAATCTGCTCGCGGTTTTCGAACACCTCCTCCAAATTGTCGGATGCCGAGCTGAATTCCGAAATTTTTCGGCTCAGCTCTTCCTTCATCTCAGTGGCAATCTGATTGGCCCTTTTCGACAGGATTACCGTGGTTTCGTAGATATTTCCCGTATGCTTGTTGAAAAGCTCTTTCTGACGGGTGACTGCGGTGGTTTCTGTCTTGATCTTTTTAAAATCCATAGTTAATTGATATCAATATGCTAATGTACAATTTTATTCTTGGAACGGTTGTAGACGCTTTCGAGCGATTTGAGTTTGGGACTTTCCGGATTGTGAATGCGCAGGTTGTTGAATGCTTCAACCGAAGCAGCGTAGCGTTCCTGCTGACGCGAGGATATGCTGCGTTCGGCATATTCGAAGTAAGCAAGCACCATGGTTGCATAAATATCTTCTGCTCTTTTGGTGTCGGGGTACTTTTTCAAAATGTTTTGGAAAGTGGTAATCGCAGCCTGATAGTCGCGCATGCGGTAGTAAAGCATAGCGATGTTGTAGTCTTTCAGTTCAAGTTTATCTCTCAGGTTATCAATTAGTTCGTTGCTTTTCGCAACCCTTTCGCTGCGAGGAAAGGTATTGATAAATTCCTGAAGTTCCTTGATGGCAAGATGCGTATTGGCCTGATCGAGGCTGGGGCGGGGCGAATCGAGGTAGTAGCAATAGGCATTCATGAAAAGCGCCTCTTCGGCTCTTGGCGTATTCGGATAGGTTTGGGCATGCCGCTTGAAATAGTAGGCGGCAAGCGTATAATCCTTTTGATAATAGTAGCAATAGGCCATGTTGAAACCAATCTCTTCACCGCGTGCATTGCCCCGATAAACGGATTGCAGCAGATCGAAGAGCTCGAGTGCGCGGTTGTAATCTTTCTTCTCGAACAAATCCATGGCCGTTTCGTACTTCAGGTCGTTGTCGGTGCTTTTAAGCAGCTTTTGATATTTGCTACACGAGCCAAGCAAGATTGAAACGAAAAGGAAAGCGAGGATCAGGTGTTTTTTCATGCTGCAAAATTACAATTTTTTATCTGGCAGCATAACGGCGCAATGAAGCACATCTTATGCAAACACAGCAAGATATCTTACAGCGGGAATTGAATGGTTCAAAGGGGATGAACTGACATCAATCATTTTCCTAATTTTGCGCGAAATTTCAAGTTATCACGATTTCTAAAAATCCTAATATGAACGACGTTTTTGATAAGTGCACGGTCAATATGGGTCCTTTGGGGCAGTATGCCGATCGTTCGGAAGGCTATTACATGTTTCCCAAGTTGGAAGGAGAGATAAGCAACCGCATGATTTTCATGGGCAAGGAACGCCTGATCTGGAGCCTCAACAATTATTTGGGTTTGGCCAACCATCCCGAAGTGCGTAAGGCCGATGCCGAGGCTGCCGCCAAATTTGGTATGGCCTATCCCATGGGAGCCCGAATGATGTCGGGGCAGTCGGTCTATCACGAACAACTTGAGCGCGAGCTTGCCGCTTTTGTTGGCAGGGAGGCCTCCTATCTGCTGAATTACGGTTATCAGGGGATGGTGTCGGTTATCAATTCGATGGTCGACCGCCACGATGTGATTGTTTACGACTCCGAAGCTCATGCCTGCATCATTGATGGTATGCGTCTGCACTTTGGCAAACGTTTCGTTTACCCGCACAACAATATCGAAAACCTTGAAACGCAGCTCAAAAGAGCAACAAAGCTCACGGCCGAAACGGGCGGCGGTATTCTGGTGATTACCGAAGGTGTCTATGGAATGTCGGGCGACCTTGGAAAACTTAAAGATATTGTTGCGCTTAAGCAGAAGTACAATTTCCGTCTGCTGGTTGACGATGCGCACGGTTTTGGAACGATGGGGCCAAATGGCGCAGGCACCGACGAGCATCTCGGTGTACAGGACGGGGTTGATCTTTATTTTGGCACTTTCGCCAAATCGATGGCTGGGATTGGAGGGTTTATCGCCGGCGAGAAGATGGTGGTTAAATATCTGATGTACAATATGCGGTCGCAGATCTTTGCCAAATCGCTGCCGATGCCTATGGTGCTTGGGGCTTTAAAAAGACTCGACATGATTCGCACCATGCCCGAGCTGCGGACAAAACTCTGGACAATTGTAAATGCTCTACAATCAGGCCTGAAGGAAGCCGGCCTTGATATTGGCAATACCGAATCGCCGGTGACACCTGTAATGTTATATGGCGGTGTTGGTGAGGCTACACAGATTACCCACGACCTTAGGGAGAACTACAATATATTCTGTTCCATCGTTACTTATCCCGTGGTGCCCAAGGGCGTTATCCTGCTTCGCCTCATTCCCACGGCAGTGCATACGCTCGAGGATGTTGCCTACACCATCAATGCCTTTAAGGAAGTAAAAGAGAAGCTCGACAGAAAAGAGTATTCGACCGAGATGGCGGCTTTTTAAAGACAAATCATTCAACGTCCGGCAACAAGCCGGACGTTTTTAAATACCAATGGAACAGCTCACCCGGCGCAATTTCTGGATCATCGCCATCAACTCGCTGGCTTCGTTTGTGCTATCGTACCTCATCATCTTTTACCTCAACCAGCTGTCCTTTGTGCTCACCTCAGGCATGTATGGCTACCCGATTTCGGTGGATTACGCCTCAGTATTTTTTCATGTTGAGCCTTACCAATGGACGCACGACGCCGTATTTACCATCTTTTCGTCGGGATATGTGCTGACACTTATTTTCGGATTGCTGATGCTTTTGGGCTTCTACTACATCTTGCCCGATGCATTGCCTGTTAAGGTGTTTTTTTTCTGGTTTGTGATGCATGCCGGGAATTATGTCTTTGGCGGCCTTTTGCTGGGCAATTTACTTACGCAGGGAGTGGGTCATGTTTTCAATTGGATGTATTTACTCGATACGCCGCGCATGCTCATCTCTCTTACCGGATTTTTTGGATTGCTTGTCATTTCGCTGATGGCTGCTTACTGGGTTGGCATTTCCTCCAACGCCTACTTCGTGAAATACCACGAAAAGATGGCGCCTTTTTTTATTACAGCTCAGGTTTTTGTGCCCTATCTAATTGGTTCTGCGCTGCTTTTCCTGTATTTCTATCCGAAAAATATGTTTCAGGAGCGATGGGGCTGGCTGGTGCTGGGCACGATGCTGCTCATATTCTATTCGCGCGCGCAGTATATGCAGGACCTGCTTTTCGAGGAGGACGAAACCCGTCAAATCCGACCAATGAAAGGATTGATCATCACTGCAATAGCAGCCCTGGTCATTTCCCGTATCATTATGAGCCATACCTTCTACTTTGCATGGAACTGAAAAAGGGCATAGCCCATCATGAAGACCAAAAGAGGCTGTCCATGGGAGCAGCCTCTTCTGAATAGGGTCACTAATTTTTATTGTATCATTATTTTCCTGACAATCAGCCCTTTCATGGTGTTTATTTCCACCAGATAAAGGCCTGATTTTAATCCGTTCAGATCGATCTGCATGCTGTTGGTTTCGCCGCCACTGATTTGCCTGAGCAGCCGGCCTCCGTTGTCTTTAACAAGAACACCAAGTATCGCATTGTTTGCTTCAATTCTCAACTTACTGGCAGTAACCGGATTGGGGCTGATACTTACATTGATATTGTTGTTTTCCTGGATCGACACTGTAGAGA
>DAIOUP010000012.1:0-13807 GCA_036759465.1 Bacteroidales bacterium | reverse complement strand
AATGAGCACCGACCACCATTTGCGCTGGCAAAGCGAGCAGGTGGCCTGCAGCTATAGCATGAAATACCGCTCGGTGATGGCGCGTGGCGCCGTAGAATTTATCACCGACCCTGAGGCAAAAAAGGAAGCCCTTAATATCATTATGCAGCACTACACACAGGGCGAATTCAACTACAGCGATCCGGCCGTTGCCAATGTATGTGTATTTCGTCTGAAGCCTGAGAAGCTCGAGGCAAGGGCCTACGGATACTAAAACAGGCCGCCTTTTTAGGCAGCCTGTTTAAAGAAATTTTCTGCGATATTGTTTACATCATCGGGTACTGCTTGAAAATCTCGCCCGATTTCATCAGGATATCAACATATTGCGCGCGGCGATAGGCAAAGGGATCTTTACTACGTTTGTTCGAAAGCTTTCCTTTGAAATCTTCGAGCGTATTATAGCCTTTTGTTTCCATCCAGGCTTCCATTTCCTGAAGCATTTTAGTGATCTGTTTCGGGCCATTCTTGTAGAGCGTGCTCACCACCTGAACGGCATCGGCTCCTGCCAGAATCATTTTAATCACATCAGCCCCATTGAAAATACCCTGATTGGCGATGATGGTGCCTTTGACATTGCCATGAAGCATGCCGGCAAAACGCAATGCCAGCCTGTTGTCGATTTCGTTGCTCAGATTATAGGGGAAGTGATGCTTTTCGGTTTCGATATTGATATCGGGTTGGAAAAGCCTGTTGAACAGCACAAAACCTGCTGCTCCGCGACGATCCATTTCGGCAATGGTGTATAGCGGATTGGTATAAAAAGGACTCAGCTTCACCGAAACAGGGATGTTGACCACCTTCCTGATACCTTCGATCACGTCTAATTCCTCGTTGAGAATACCGCGCCCGTCGACATCAAAATCAGTGGGAACGGCATAAAAGTTCACCTCGAGGGCATCGGCGCCGGCCTCTTCCAGTTTTTTGGCATAGGTGTACCAAGTGTCGTCGTAAACGCAGTTTAGGCTGGCAATGAGGGGAATATTCAAGGCCTTTTTGGCTTCGGCAAAGTGTATCAGAAACTCCTCAGGACCGGCTTCGTAAAGATCCTCTTGAAACAGATCGGTCATCTCGGCGTTACGATGATCGTAATCTGTCATATGTTGATGAAGCTCAAGGTTTTCCAGCTGAATCTGTTCTTCGAAAAGCGATTTGTAAACGATTGCGCCGGCTCCGGCTTCTTCCAGTTTTTTCAGCATTTCCACATCCGATGTCAGGTTGCACGCACCGACTACGATAGGATTTTTCAGTTTCAGTCCGAGGTAATTTGTGCTGATATTCATATTCTTAAGTGTTTGATGTTTATCAATGGGTAATGTACACACATTTCAGACCCTAAAAGTACGCCTTTTTTAAAAGGGCCGGAGCGGTGTGGCTAATCTAAAATCATTATAAATTACTTCATTACAAGACAGTTGAGTCCGAAACCGTCCCTATCTTTTTTGTTTATTGAGTAATTTCGCACGGCAATTGTTCATGCTTTAAGAGTCATATACACAAACTTACCTATATAAATATGAGCAAGACAAAAAAGTTCATTACCTGCGACGGCAACTATGCGGCCTCGCATGTAGCCTACATGTTTAGCGAAGTAGCGGCTATTTATCCCATCACTCCCTCGAGCACCATGGCCGAGTATGTCGACGAGTGGGCTTCGCACGGAAGAAAGAACATGTTTGGCGAAACGGTTCATGTTGTGGAAATGCAGAGCGAAGGCGGTGCAGCCGGGGCCGTTCACGGTTCGTTGCAGGCTGGTGCCCTCACCACCACTTTTACAGCATCACAGGGCTTACTCCTGATGATTCCCAATATGTACAAAATTGCCGGCGAGCTATTGCCAGGTGTATTTCATGTGAGCGCCCGCAGCCTTGCTGCTCAGGCCCTGTCGATTTTTGGCGACCACAGCGATGTGATGAGTGCCCGTCAAACCGGTTTTGCACTGCTGGCAACGGGTAGCGTTCAGGAAATTATGGACCTGGCGCCTATTGCACACCTGGCGGCCATCAAATCACGCGTGCCCTTCCTGCATTTCTTCGATGGTTTCCGTACCTCGCATGAAATACAAAAAGTCGAATACTTCGATGTAGATGAGCTCCGCCCGCTCGTTGATATGGAAGCCCTTCAGCGCTTCCGCGACAACGCGCTCAACCCCGAGCATCCCGTAACCCGCGGAACGGCTCAGAACCCCGATATCTATTTCCAGGCACGTGAGGCAGCCAACCGGTTTTACGATGTGATTCCCGACATGGTGGAAGATTTCATGCAAAAGATCTCGGCCATGACCGGAAGAGAATATCATCCTTTCACCTATTACGGTGATCCCGAAGCCGAGAACATCATCATCGCCATGGGCTCGGTAACCGAAACCATACGCGAAACCATTGATTATCTGCGTGAAAAGGGTGAGAAAGTAGGTCTGGTTGCCGTGCACCTCTATCGCCCGTTCTCGGCTAAATACCTCCTCAATGTTATCCCGGCTACCGTTAAGCGCATCGCTGTGCTCGACCGCACCAAAGAACCAGGCGCCAACGGCGAACCTCTGTTGCTCGACGTGAAGGATGTGTTCTATGGCCGCGAGAATGCCCCGCTTATCGTTGGCGGACGCTATGGCCTCAGCAGCAAGGACACTACCCCAGCCATGATCATTTCGGTATATAACAACCTGAAGCTCAATGAGCCGAAGACAGGTTTTACTGTTGGCATTGTCGACGATGTAAAGTTCCTTTCATTGCCCCTGCTGCCCGAAATCAGCATCACACCCAAAGGCACCTACGAAGCTAAGTTCTACGGTATCGGCGCCGACGGAACAGTGGGTGCAAATAAGAACAGCATCAAGATTATTGGCGAAACCACCGATAAATACGCTCAGGCCTATTTTGCCTACGACTCAAAGAAATCGGGCGGTGTAACTACTTCACACCTCCGCTTTGGCGATCAGCCCATCCGTGCCACCTATCTTGTTGGCACACCCGATTTCGTAGCATGCCATGTTCCTTCCTATTTGGGTAAATACGACATGCTCAAGGGACTCAAAAAAGGCGGTACCTTCTTGCTCAACAGCATTTGGGACGAAGAGGAAACCAAGGCCAAGCTGCCCAATGACGTTAAGAAGTATCTGGCCGACAACCAAATCAAGTTCTACATTATCAACGCCACACGCATTGCAGAAGAAATAGGACTTGGCGGCCGCACTAACTCTATTATGCAATCGGCTTTCTTTAAAGTGGCCGACATAATCCCCTACGAAAAGGCCGTTGAGAAAATGAAGGACTTTATCCTCAAATCATACGGCAATAAGGGCGAAGTTATTGTCAAGATGAATTATGCTGCCGTTGATCGGGGAGGAGAGGTAGTCAAGGTGGATGTGCCTGCCGAATGGTCGAAACTGGATACTGTTAAAGCCGATGACAGCCTGAATCATATTCCGGAGTTTATCCGTAATGTGGTGATGCCCATCAACAGCATGAAGGGCGATGACCTGCCGGTGAGTGCTTTCCTCAACCGCGAAGACGGCACGCTTCCGGCTGGTACAACCGTATATGAGAAGCGTGGTATTGCCGTAAACATACCCGAATGGCAGGCCGACAACTGTATTCAGTGCAACCAGTGCTCCTACGTTTGTCCTCATGCTGCCATCCGTCCTTTCCTTCTTAATGCCGAAGAAGAGGCTAATGCTCCCGAAGGTACCGATTTGCTTGAAACCAAAGGAAAGTTTGCACCGCATAAGTTCCGTATTCAGGTGAGCCCGCTCGATTGTACAGGCTGTGGTAACTGTGCCGACATCTGCCCCTCGAAGGAGAAAGCACTTGTGATGAAACCTCTTGAATCGCAGCACGCCGAGATCGGCCGTTGGGATTATTTTGCCAATAAGGTTACCTACAAGGATACCATTGTGGATAAATTCCAGTCGGTGAAAAACAGCCAGTTTGCCCGACCCTTGTTTGAGTTCTCCGGCGCCTGTGCTGGTTGCGGCGAAACACCTTACATTAAAACAATTACTCAGCTTTATGGCGATCGCATGATGGTGGCCAATGCCACAGGCTGCTCGTCCATTTATGGTGGATCGGCTCCCAGCACGCCTTATTGCGCCAACGAGGAAGGCAAAGGTCCGGCCTGGGCCAACTCCCTCTTCGAAGATAATGCCGAGTATGGATTTGGTATGGCGCTGGGTGTCAACAAACTACGTCGCCGTATTGCCGAGCGCATGATGGAAGCCCTAAAGGGCGAAATGCCCGAGGCGCGCCGCGAAGCCTTCAACCTTTGGCTTGAAGGTATGGACAATGCCGAGAAATCGGAAATCGCTTCGAAAAAGCTCATCGAAGTACTGAGCGGTGCCAAGGACGAACTGGCGAAAGAGCTGATGGCATTGCGTCAGTATTTCATCAAAAAGTCGGTCTGGATATTTGGTGGCGACGGCTGGGCCTACGACATCGGCTTTGGAGGTCTCGATCATGTGCTCGCCATGGGTGAAGATGTGAATGTGCTGGTTATGGACACCGAGGTTTATTCCAACACCGGCGGTCAGTCGTCGAAATCCACGCCTGTCGGAGCTGTGGCCAAATTTGCCACTTCCGGAAAGAAAGTGAAGAAAAAAGACCTAGGCGCCATGCTGATGACATATGGTTACATTTATGTAGCTCAGGTGGCCATGGGCGCTAACCAGAACCAATTCTTCAAGGCACTCAAGGAAGCTGAAGCCTACCCAGGTCCTTCGGTCATCATTGCTTATTCGCCTTGCATCAATCACGGAATCCGCAGTGGTATGGGCACTACCCAAACCGAAGCTGAAATGGCCGTCGAAGCAGGCTACTGGCAGCTGTTCCGCTACAATCCGATGCTCGAAGCCGAAGGCAAAAACCCCTTCCAGCTTGATTCAAAAGAGCCCGATTGGAGCAAGTTCCAGGCCTTTATCAACAATGAGGTACGCTTCTCATCGCTGCGCAAAACTTTCCCTCAGGAGGCAGTGCGCCTGAGCAAGATTGCACAGGAAAATGCTAAATGGCGCTACGACTATTATAAGCGCCTCGAAGCGATGGAATATGCCAAATAACTACAAAACCGGGCCGCAAGCCCGGTTTTTTTTCATCTTTGAAAATCAAAAATCATATCCGATGAAAATATTTGTCAAATTCTTTACTATTCTGGTTGTCAGCAGTCTGGCCTTTGCGTGCGGCCACGACCACCAGCATCCTCATCATTCAGGAATGAACCCTACCTTGTATGCCACGCTTTACCAGCAGCAGGCTGCAGAGTACCGGGCACTGTGTTATCAGGCTTATAATCTGGCTGATCTTTATCTGGCCGAAGCGCTTAAAAATAAGTATGCCAAGCCTTTAGCCATAGTTACCGATATCGACGAAACCATTCTCGACAACAGCCCATATCAGGCCGCTGCAATACTTGGCAATTTTGGCTACCCTACACGTTGGGCCGACTGGATGAATGCCGCCGATGCCTGGGCTATCCCGGGTTCGGTGGAGTTTTTGAAGAAGGCTGCCGAAGCCGGTGTAACGATATTCTACATAAGCAACAGAAAAGAGGAGTTTCGTCAGCCTACCCTGCAGAATCTTAAGAAGCTTGAATTTCCTAATGTAGCCGATCAGTATTTGCTCCTGCGCCAAGAAGGAGAAGGCAACGAAAAAGAATCCCGCAGGCAAAAAGTAGCCGAACAGTTCGAAGTAGTGTTGTTATTAGGCGACAATCTCGACGATTTTTCTGGCGTTTTCGAGGTGGACGATGCCGGCGAGCGTATGCTGCAAACCGACCTGAACAGAGCCGCCTTCGGGCAGAAGTTTATCGTACTCCCCAATCCTGTATATGGCAGCTGGGTGAATGTGCTACCGGGAAACCAACGCGGACTACCCACCGAGGTGCTGGCCGACTCTTTGCTCAAAGGCCTGATGCCTTTCTGAACGCAAATGCAAAACATAATAAAGCCCGAAGGATAGTCCTCCGGGCTTTATTGTTTATCTAGAATGCTTGTTTAGTTAATCGTGATCATAAAAGGCAATCTGGCCTGAACACCCTTCATTCGGCTCACTTGTTCAATATATTCGATATATTGATAGTGTTCGCCAAGCTGCGCCTTCAACGCACGCTTGCCGCTGTTTACCCCGCCCATGTCCTGAATCAGCTTGCGGAAGGGGTCAACTTGCTCGGGTTGTTCTACAATTCGGTAGTCGTCGCCAAGATTGGCTTTCATGGCGGCGTAGGCCACAGCAGCCTGCAGACCGCCAATCGAGTCGACCAAACCGATACCAAGGGCATCCTGTCCGGTCCAAACCCTGCCCTGAGCAATGCTGTCCACATAGGTTTTGCGCAGCCCGCGCGTTTCTGAAACCAGCGTAATAAATTCGTCGTAAATGCGCGTGATTTCCCGGTTAATCACTTCCATCTGATAGGGTTTAATGGGCTCCATCACATCCATCAGGTCGGCATTGCGATTGGTCATTACTTTGTCGAAAGTAATACCTAACTTATTGTTGAACAGTCCTTTGAGGTTTGGAATGACGCCAAATACGCCTATGCTTCCCGTGATGGTGGCAGGGTCGGCAAATATGAAGTCCGAATTGGTCGAAATCCAATAGCCTCCGGAGGCTGCCACATTGCCCATCGAAACAATGAAGGGCTTCTCTTTACGGGCAAGTTCTACTTCGCGGCGGATAACCTCCGAAGCCAGCGCACTCCCCCCGGGAGAGTTTACGCGCATAACGATCGCCTTAACTTTTTCGTCTTCGCGCAACTTGCGGATAAGCTTCGAAAGATCATCCGAACCAATCGAAGTTTCGGAACCCTCACCATCCGAAATTTCGCCGATGGCATAAATTACGGCTAGTTTGTTTTTTGAAGATTTGGGTTTGCCAACAATGGCATTGGTGTATTTGGCAAGTGCAACAGTCTCAATTTTATCTTTTGGCTCTTTGCCTGTCTTTTCGCGGAGCAGAGCAAGTATCTCGTCCTTGTATTTCAAACCATCGACAAATCCCAGCTCGACAGCCTTCTCGTTGGAAGCTGTGGCAAGCTCATCGGCAAACCGATTCAGGTCGGTTACGCTGATGCTGCGGCTTGCGCTAATCTTTTCGAGATAGTTGGCCCAGGTGGTGCCAAGCAATAATTCCAACTGCTCGCGGTTGGCTTCGCTCATCTTGTCGAGCATGAGCGGTTCTACGGCGCTTTTGTATCTGTTGTTCGGTCCGCGAATAATCTGGGGTTCAACTTCCAGCTTGCCAAGCATATTTTTGAGAAACGTTAGCTGGGCTATCATCCCTTTGAACATGAGCCCTCCATCGGGATTCATGTATATCTCATCAGCCACGCTGGCCAGATAATAAGCCGATTGGTTGTAGGTTTCGCCATAGCTGACTATAAACTTGCCCGATTCCTTAAACTTAAGAAGCTTTTCGCGAATCTCCTCAAGGTTGGCCATTCCTGCATCAACGTTGCTAAGCTCCATGTAAATACCTGCGATGTTTGGATCGGTGGCAGCTTTGTCCAGATTTTTCAGAATATCGTTCATGCCAATACTCTGAGAGGACTTAAACGACATGAAATCGAAGTTTTCGAAAGGATCTTTCGAAGTGCGATCGGTGATTGGGGCATCAAAACTGATGTAAAGCACTGAGTTCTCTTTCACTTTTACCGCCTGTTTTTCGGCCGAGGAAACAAGGGCAGACACTATTCCGGCAAAAAGGAAGAGAAGGAATAAGAACGAAAGAATCGTTCCAGTGAACGAAGCTAAAAGAAACTTGAAGAATTGTTTCATGGGTTTGTTGTTTGTGTGTTGTGAACCAGCTCCAAAAATAGTGCAATAATTCAAATAAAATTGATTGCCAAATGCTTAAGCCGGAATTTCATACGGCTCACATATTCAGATCTGTACGATAACAAACATAGGGTGTGCGATTGCGAACATTGGGGTCGGGCTTTCAACATCATTTTGTGAAAAAATTAATGCTTCGTTGTGGTTTGAATTCGGTAAAGATCAGCATCTTTATACGCTGTAAGTTTATTCTTCATATAGTATGCTCAACAGGCTTTTTCGCTCATTTATTATCATTGCTTTGATGGCGTTGCTGCCTGTCGACATGGGTGCCGGGCTTAATAATCCGCCCTCCGACAGCCGTGTAAAAATGGTGAGCCACGGGCTTATGCTGCCTTCGGGCTACTTTCTTCCCGAACCCGACCCTGTAATCACTTATTATATTGACCACACAAAAGTATTCCCAAGCCCGAAGAGCTTCGAAAAGCCCAGGGATATTATGACAAAGGGGCAGTTGCCCAAGAACCGGCTGATCAGTTTTTTATGGATGCATAATCCTAAAGTCAATCTTGAGCTGGTTGAAAGATTGGTTGATGCCTATGTGCGCGAAGCAACAATTGAAGGTGTAAATTACGACATAGCCTTTGTGCAGATGTGCCTCGAAACCGGATTTTTACGTTTCAACGGCGATGTCCGGGCGAGTCAGAATAATTTTTGCGGACTCGGAGCAACTGGCAATGGCGAGCCGGGCATGAGTTTTCCAACACTCGAAGAAGGGGTAAGAGCACATATCCAGCACCTTAAGGCATATGCCACTAAAGAACCGCTCAATAATCCTCCAGTGGCAGGTCGTATCGCTATGGTTAAAAGAGGTATTGCCACCGATATCCATCAGCTAACAGGTCGATGGGCAACCGATCCGCATTATGGTAAAAAGATCGACATGCTGCTTTCGCGCATCTTCGAAGGGGCTACGCCCGAGCCGGTTAAACGGAAAACCTCTATCCTTTTCGATTAGTTCCAGCTTTTTTGCAGCTTGTTTGTAAATCACAACCAAGCATCCTTCAGGGCTGACCTCTTAACCTTATTTTTGCGAAACAATAGCAGGATGGAAGCATTTATTCTTCTGGGCTCGAATATTGGGCAACGGGAACGGGAAATAAGCAATGCCATTGAGTTGCTTACTGAGCAATTTGGAAAGCCGCTTAAACAGTCTGGTATTTATGCCTCAACGAGCTGGGGATTTGAGGGAAAAGAGTTCTTGAACCAATTGGTCGTTTTTTACACACAACTGCCCCCTAAGGAGGTTCTAAATATTCTTCTTGATACGGAAACTATTCTGGGACGCCGCCGCGAACCGACACCTGGCTATTCCGATCGTTCAATTGATATCGACTTATTGTATCTCGACAGTATGATTTTCGAGAGTCCTGAACTTACATTACCCCATCCACGCCTGCATCTCCGAAGGTTTACGCTTGTTCCGCTCAATGAGGTAGCCCCTGATATGCTTCATCCCAACCTGCTGAAAACACATAATCAGCTGTTGTCCGGACTTGACGATACAACTGCTGTCTGGCCGTACAAAACAGGGAGTAATGATTAATGATTATGATGGAGATCCCTTACAATTTTATTGCTATTGAAGGCACAATAGGAGCAGGTAAGACCTCTCTTGCCTCGCGCATTGCTGCCGAACTCAATGGAAAACTTATCCTGGAGCAGTTCGAAGACAATGCCTTTCTGCCAAAATTCTATGCCGAGCCTGAAAAGTACGCCTTTCCGCTCGAGATGTCGTTTATGGCCTCTCGTTTTCAGCAATTGAAAGACCAGCTGGGGAACCTCGATTTGTTCCGAAACTTCATCATTGCAGATTATTACATTGCTAAATCGCTTGTTTTCGCACAGAACACCCTTCAGCCCGATGAGTTTGACCTGTTTAAGCGATTCTTTCATCTTATCAACCCAACCCTGCCGCGTCCGGATTTGTTGGTTTACCTTTATCTGGATGTAGAAAGACTGCAGCAAAACATACGTAAAAGGGGCAGGACTTACGAACAGCATATCAAAGATGAGTATCTCGCAGGCATTCAGGCAGGATATTTCGATTTCATCCGGCAGCAACACGATATGCGCATTCTGCTACTCGATACCAATCAGCTTGATTTTGTAGCCAACGTTAAGGATTATAACCGAATACTCGAAATCATTTTTAAGCCTTATGCTCCGGGAATTCACCGGTTTACATTTTCCTGATCAGAAATCTCTTATAATAAAAAAGCCGGCGAATGGGCCGGCTTTTTTATTGATTATCAATCAATTATTTTACGATTGCCTGGAAGTCGGGTTCGTTGAAGAACTTGATGAACTCGCGATCCCATTTTGCGGTATTCTTGTAGCTACCATCTTTTTCAATGGCTTTCATGAGGTTGCTGTACAAATAAGCGCTGTCGTTGGTGCGGGCACCGATAACTGCCTTAAGGTACGATGCGCTGGCTGTGGCTGGTGCACAGTCGAGTGTTGCCTTGGCAGCTGCATAATCTTTGTTGAGCAGTTGGGCAAGACCCAAGTTGTAGTCGCATTTGTTGCCGCTCATTAAGCTGATGGCCTTGGCGTAATCGCCTTTGTAGATGTTAACGACACCCATATTGTAATCCACATCACCACCCAGATCCTTGGCTTTCTTAAGATTCTTTTCAGCATCTGCAAAATTGCGTTCCATGATGTTCAGGACTGCAAGATTGTTGTAGACAATTGGCGACTTGTCGGCCATGCTGATTGCCTTTTCGACCAGTTTCTTCGATTCGGCATAATTGCCAAGCTGGAATTCAACCTCCGACGCATTCATCACAACACGTGCACATTTGGGGTGGAGTTCCATGCCGGCGGCATAAATCATTTTCTTTGTTTTCAGATCGTTGGTCAGGGTAGCTGCATAGAGCAGTTCTTCCAAGGTGAGCTTGCCCGGGTCGGCTGTCGAGAGACGGGCAATTTCATCATCAGTCTTCTTGGGTTCGAAGGTATTAACGGTGATGATGCTGCGACGCAGAGGCTGCAGAATTTCGTTCTCTATTTCGGGATAGATAAGAATCATGTTGCGGATTTCCTGCTCGCGCTGCTCGGGGGCTGCCGAACGGATTACGTTGAGGATGGCGTTCTTGTCCTTGAGGTTCGAGGCTTCAACAGCAGCCATGAAGCCGTTCCAGTCCGGACCGTTGGCGCTGGTTTCAAACCTCAGCTGGTTAATATTATTGAAGGCCATACCGTGATTTCTGTTGCGCAGCAGTTTGCGGATTTCACCTTCCATGTGTCCTCTGGCAGTGCGCGAACGATTTCCTGACAAGTTGTTGTTGAAGGTTTCTTCACCTTCGGGCGAGGCCCAACCGGCGATATTGATGTCCTTCACTTCCCAGCCCTTTTGCATATGCTGTGTAACTTCCCTGAGGGCTTTCCTGTTTTCTTCCTTGCGGTTGAGCGGTAGGTTCCAGTTGAGGTTGAAAAGGTTCACCTGATAGTAAATGTTAGCAACAGCCGTAACGATCGTTACTTTTTCATAGCGATCCTTGGCAACCATAGTGCGGGCCTTGTCTTCGATCCGCTTGGAGGTATAGATAACACCATCAGCAAGTTTGCGTTGTTCGGCGGCAAAATATTTCTCATTCTGCATCACCTGCTCACGGGTGGTGTTGGCGATAGTCTTGGCAGGGTAGATAAGAGGAGCAACTACAAGTTCGCTAACATTCATTTTTGGATTGTAAGGAATCTTGTCCTTATAGGTAAATGTGCCCCCATTGGCATAGCTTATGAGTTGTCCGTCGCCGCTTACGCTTTCGCCTTTAAAGTTGATGGGCTTCAGGGCCACCGAGCCACCATCGTAGGTAAGTACGGGGGTGAAATTCATCACGGCATTCTTGCGAAAATATTTTGGAGGGAATGTGCCTCTGATGGTTACTTCAACCGAATCGCCACGCTCCTCGAGAGGGTTGGGAATGGTTTCGAGCGTTACTTGGCCAAAATTGTCGACCATGCCCTTAACGCTGTTGCTGATAAACTTGTAGCGTAAACCAACGTTCAGGTGAGCAAACATATCGTTCTCAATGGTTCCTTCGCGTCTCTGACCAAAATCCTTGTCTTTGAAGGCGTCCATGCGGTCGCTGTCAACAAAGTTGAATGTATAGTTGGCGTAGATATCAGTTTTTTCGGTTACCCTGAAGTTGAAATCGGCACCAATGGGCAAGGTGAATGCGCTAGCCCTATTGCCCAGCCAGCCTTTTTCAGGTGTATTGGAGGTATAGCCTACTTCCTGCAGGAAGGCTCCCGTTGTAAGGTCGATAGCTCTCGCCCTGAAATTGGTCTGTCCGAAACCGATGTGCGGGGCAAAAGTGAACAGTCTGTCAGGATTGTATCCCCAGATGGCGTTAACCAGGTTGAAGGATAAATTGAGATTCCCCTGAATATGGTCACCTTCCGAGAGCTTGGCATTGCGCCAGTCCTTTTCCCCACCGTAAAGTCCGGCACCGATGCGGCCGAAAGCTCCGAATACAGGTGTCAGTTGATATCCAATACCCAAGTTACCGTTTAATTTGTAGTAACGGGGGTCGGGAGCAAAGCCGTACTGGTTGAGGTCGCCGTGGAAGAGGCTTAAGCCGGCATCACCAATAAGATAAAGGTGCTTGTCGAATGCCGGGTTTCCTGTGCCTTTCTTTGCCTTTTCCTGCTGTGCGAAAAGCAGGGCTGGAAAGAGTGCAAGCAACAAAACCAACACAAAACCTGAGCGTAACTGATTCTTGTTCATAGTTGTTGATTTGATTTGTTATTTATATGAATTTCTTTTTGAGACACTTATATTTGTCGGCAATTTAAGCGCAAAAATAGGCAAAAAGGACTGCTATACAAGTAGTTTATGTTTTTTTTAGAACGTTTGCAAAAAAATACAAACCTTAATCACTTCCACCTTAATCCTAACAATAATTGGCGCAAATGGTTCGAAAAAAGTGATGATAGTTAAAATACTGGTCTGAAGTCTGATGGTTGCTTATACAAAGCTATAAAGTTTATTGAAGCAATGCCAAAAAACTATTCCGGCACAAACCGAAACGTTTAGACTGTGCTTGGTGCCAGCCTGTGCAAGCTCAACTGCTTTTTGACACAACGGTATGGCTTCGTCAGAAACACCGTCAACCTCGTTTCCAAAAACCAGTGCTGTTTTCGGTTGTGGTACATGATCATTCAGCTGGACGCTCTGATCTGTCTGCTCAATGCAGATTATTTCATATCCCTTTTCACTAAGCGTTTTCAGACATTCGGCTGTATTTTCAAAATAGTGCCATTCAACGGTTTCGGTGGCGCCCAGTGCGGTTTTGTTGATTTCTCGGTGAGGTGGACAGGCTGTTATGCCACATAAATAGATCGCTTCAATGGCAAAAGCGTCGGCCGAGCGAAAAACAGATCCTACATTATGCAGTGATCGTATATTGTCGAGAACGGCAACAACAGGGATTTTTTTCGATGCCCTGAAAGTCTCGGCATCTGGCCGGCCTAATTCATCAAGTTTTAGTTTTCTCATTTTTGTCAGTCATCATGCAAAAGTACTAAGCACGATGCATTCCGCAGCATTGTCCTATCTTTGCGCTTAGACCGATATTGTTAAAAATCTGATGAGTAAATCCGCCGACATAGCCGAAACACCGCTCATGAAGCAGTACAACCAGATTAAGGCGCGCTATCCCGATGCCCTGCTTTTGTTTCGTGTTGGCGATTTCTATGAAACCTTCGGACAGGATGCCATAAAAACTTCCGAAACACTCGGCATTGTGCTCACACGAAGGGCAAATGGCGCAGCTGCCTCTGTGGAACTGGCAGGTTTTCCTCATCATGCCCTCGATACTTACCTGCCCAAACTTGTCAAAGCTGGCTACAGAGTGGCCATTTGCGACCAGCTCGAAGACCCCAAGATGGCTAAAACCGTTGTCAAGCGCGGTGTTACTGAGCTGGTTACTCCCGGTGTTTCCT
>DAIOUP010000011.1:0-13842 GCA_036759465.1 Bacteroidales bacterium | reverse complement strand
CTTCAGAAATATCAGGTTTATTGTTTTCGTCGTGAAAGAGCCTCCACAGTTTGCGGATAAATCGAAATACGCCTTCGATGCCCTGGGTGTCCCATGGTTTCGATTGTTCCAGCGGCCCGAGAAACATTTCGTACATACGAAGGGTGTCGGCCCCGTATTTTTCGATCAGGTCGTCAGGGTTTTGGACGTTGTACTTCGATTTCGACATTTTTTCCACTTCCCAGCCGCAGATGTATTTGCCGTTTTCGAGGATAAACTCGGCATCGGCAAACTGTGGCTGCCAACGGCGTAAGGCTTCGGTATCGAGCTGGTCGTTGTGCACCAGGTTAACATCAACATGCAGGGGCTGAACTTCATACTGTTGCCTTAGACCAGCGCTGACGTAGGTGTTGGTGCCTGCGATACGGTAAACGAAGTTTGACCGCCCTTGTATCATGCCCTGATTGATCAGTTTTTTGAAAGGTTCGGGATGAACAGTCATGCCCAGGTCGTAGAGGAACATATTCCAGAAGCGGGCATAAATCAGGTGGCCCGTGGCATGCTCGGCACCGCCGATGTAGAGGTCAACATTTTCCCAATAACGAATGGCTTCCTCCGAAAAGTAGCGTTCCTCGTTGTGGGGGTCCATGTAGCGCAAGTAGTAGCCGCTCGAACCGGCAAAGCCGGGCATCGTATTGGTTTCCAGAGGATAGCCTTCTTGGGTTTTCCAGTATTTGGCCCTTGCCAGCGGCGGCTCACCGGTTTCGGTGGGCAGATAGGCATCCACGGCAGGTAGCTCCAATGGCAACTGATCTTCAGAAAGAGTATAAGGCATGCCGTCTTTGTAGTAAACAGGAAAGGGCTCACCCCAGTAGCGTTGACGGCTGAAGATGGCATCGCGCAGACGATAGTTGATCTGTTTGCGACCTATGCCACGCCTTTCGGCCTCGGCCACCACGGCTTCGATAGCTTCTTTCACCTCCAGACCGTTGATAAAGCCCGAATTAATGGCAATGCCTTCTTTCGAGTCGTAGCTTTCGTCCCAGCTGGAGGGGTCGGAAGGTGCTTCGCCCGGCTTGCTGATCACCTGAACAATGGGCAGACCAAAATGACGGGCAAAGGCAAAGTCGCGGCTGTCGTGGGCAGGCACTGCCATGATGGCACCTGTGCCGTAGCCCATGAGCACATAGTCGGCTATCCAGACCGGAATTTTCTGCTCCGTAAACGGATTGATGGCGTAGGCGCCTGTGAAAGCCCCGCTCACTTTTTTCACTTCGGCCATGCGCTCGCGCTCCGAACGGTTTTTTGTGCGCTGCACATAAGCCTCCACCTCCGCCTTCTGTCCGGGAGTGGATATTTTTTTCACCAGCTCATGCTCGGGGGCCAGCACCATAAAGGTGGCGCCAAAAATGGTATCAGGGCGGGTGGTAAACACCTCTATTGTTTCTTTGCGGCCTTCCAGCCCAAAATGCATGGCGCCTCCGGTCGATTTGCCAATCCAGTTGCGCTGTATTTCTTTGAGCGAATCGCTCCATTCAATGGTTTCGAGGCCCTCGAGCAGACGATCGGAATAGGCTGTAATACGCAACAACCACTGCTTCATCGATTTGCGTTCGACCGGGTGTCCGCCGCGCACCGAAAGGCCTTCGCTCACCTCGTCGTTGGCCAGCACCGTGCCAAGGGCGGGGCACCAGTTGACCATGGTGTCGTCGAGGTAAGCCAGACGGTATTGCATCAGCACCTCCTGCCTGCGGCGCTCGTCCATCAGCTTCCATTCATCGGCCATAAAGTCGTCAACGTTGCCACAGGCTGCGTTTACTCCGGCATTGCCTTCACGTTCGAAGATTTCGATGAGGCTTTCGATCGGCTCAGCCTTGTTGGTGTCTTTGTTGTACCAATGGTGAAACAGCTGAATAAAGGTCCACTGCGTCCATTTGTAATATTTTGGATCGCTGGTGCGCACCTCACGACTCCAGTCGAACGAAAAACCAATCTTGTCGAGCTGCTCGCGATAGCGGGCAATGTTGTTTTCGGTGGTAACAGCTGGGTGGGTTCCGGTTTGAATGGCATACTGCTCGGCCGGAAGGCCAAAGGCATCGTATCCCATTGGGTGCAAAACGTTGAACCCCCTCAATCGCTTGTACCGCGAATAGATGTCCGAAGCGATATATCCCAGCGGATGGCCTACATGCAGTCCCGCTCCCGATGGGTAGGGAAACATATCGAGCACATAGTATTTCGGTTTGCCGTGCTCGATGTCAACTTTGTAAACCTGATGGTCGCGCCAATATTGCTGCCATTTCTTTTCAACCTCATTAAACTTGTAGTCCATCGTCTTTTCCTCTCAATGCTATCAGTGTGATAATTCTTTTGTCATGAAGGTTTTTTTGCCGACCTTTTTGTTGGCCTTTCTGAGTTCGCCAAAACTTAGGTCGAGCAGGCTAAAGCGCTGCCAGCCAACGAAATCGAAATGCCACCATTCGCTGTTGATCACCTCAAAACCATAACGTTGCATGGTGTGGATGAGCAGATCGCGGTTGTCTTTGCGTTCCTGCGGCAGCTTGTCGTAGGTTGGAAAGGCTTCTACGCCAAAGTGGTCATAGGCAGTGGGCATGGGCAAAAAGCCGCCGTCCGATTTTCTGAGGAGCCCTACATCTACGGCGGCACCGCGGTTGTGCCTCGAGCCTTTGGCCGGGTCGGCCACAAAGCGGGTGTCGGGATAAACCTCGTAGAATTTAAGCGTTGCAGCATAGGGCCTGTAGGCATCATAAACGCAAAGGGCCAGACCGATGCTGTCGAGTGCCTGTTGAACCCGTGCCAGGGCCAGTGCAGCCGGTTTGCGCAACCAGGCTGCAGGATAGGGATAAATCTGCTGCCCGGTAAAGTTATTGGCGGTGGCATAACGGATGTCGAGCCTGATGCCCGGGATCAGGGCTTCCAGATTCACCAGGAGGTTATCGTCGTTTTGCCTTACTTCGGCCAGATAGGCTTCTGTGGTAATTACCAGCGGCAGGTTGTGCGGGTTGCGCGAAACCTGAGCTTCTGCACTGCTTGCCAGTACAAACAGCAGCACAACATAAAGCATTTTCCGCATGGTCATGAGCCTGATGTTTTCAGCCCGCGAAGATAACAAGTCTTTGGTGTATAAAGTGTTTGGTGTATAGTCGTAAAAAGTGTTTGGTGTAGTCTGCAGACTACACCAAACCACGATTGTTGAAATAATTCAGAATGAGCAGGCCGATCTTACTGCCTGTGCATCTCGAGCAGTATCTCGAGTATGCTGATGGCGGCCTCCGATATCACCGTTCCAGGACCGAAGATGGCGACAGCACCGGCGTCGTAGAGGAACTGATAGTCCTGTGCGGGGATTACGCCGCCTACGATGACGATGATGTCTTCACGGCCAAGCTTCTTCAATTCCTCAATCACCTGAGGCACAAGGGTTTTATGTCCTGCTGCCAGACTCGACACGCCAAGCACGTGCACATCGTTTTCCACGGCCTGACGGGCAGCTTCGGCCGGAGTCTGGAACAACGGCCCGATGTCCACGTCAAATCCGATGTCGGCATAACCCGTGGCCACCACTTTGGCGCCGCGGTCGTGTCCGTCCTGACCCATTTTGGCAATCATGATGCGTGGGCGCCTGCCTTCGAGCTTAGCAAACTCATCGGCCATGGCCTGGGCCTTTTTAAAGCTTTCATTTTGTCCGCTCTCGCTGGAATACACGCCTGATATGGACCGTATTACCGCTTTGTAACGACCGAACACCTTTTCGCAGGCCATGCTTATTTCGCCCAGGCTGGCGCGTTTTTTTGCAGCATCAACGGCCAGCTCAAGCAGGTTGCCCTCTCCGGTAGCGCAGGCATGGGTGATGGCTTCGAGGGCCTGCTGCACTTCGGCTTCATTGCGGTTGGCCCGCAGCTGATGCAGCCTCTCGATCTGCGCCAGACGCACAGCGGTATTGTCGATGTCGAGGATATCGATGGGGTCTTCTTTTTCGAGGCGATAGCGGTTTACACCAACGATGACATCTTTTACGGCGTCGATACGGGCCTGCTTGCGTGCGGCCGCTTCTTCGATGCGCATCTTGGGCAGCCCGGTTTCGATGGCCTTGGCCATGCCGCCCATGGCTTCAACCTCTTCGATAAGTTTCCATGCTTTTTCGGCCAGCTCCTGCGTCACTTTTTCCACGTAATAGGAGCCGCCCCAGGGGTCGACTACCCTGGTGATATTGGTTTCTTCCTGCAGGTAGATCTGGGTGTTGCGGGCAATGCGGGCCGAAAAGTCGGTAGGCAGGGCAATGGCTTCGTCGAGCGCATTGGTATGCAAACTTTGGGTATGACCCAGGGCTGCTCCGAGGGCTTCGATGCAGGTACGCGCCACATTGTTGAAAGGATCTTGCTCGGTGAGGCTCCAGCCCGAGGTTTGCGTATGGGTGCGCAAGGCCATCGACTTGGCCAGCTTGGGTTCGAACTGCTTTACAATCCTGGCCCAGAGCATACGGGCAGCGCGCAGCTTTGCAATCTCCATGAAGTGGTTCATGCCCAGACCCCAGAAAAACGAAAGGCGGGGAGCAAAGGCGTCGATGTCAAGTCCGGCTTTCAATCCGGTGCGGATGTAGTCCAGTCCGTCGGCCAGGGTGTAGGCCAGCTCAATGTCGGCCGTCGCGCCTGCCTCCTGCATATGGTAGCCTGAAATGGAAATGCTGTTGAATTTTGGCATATTGCGCGAGGTGTAGGCAAATATGTCGGCAATGATGCGCATAGAGGCTTCGGGCGGATAAATGTAAGTGTTGCGCACCATAAACTCCTTGAGGATGTCGTTCTGTATGGTGCCGCTAAGTTCCTCGAGCTTGGCTCCCTGCTCCAGTGCAGTTACGATGTAGAATGCCATGATGGGCAATACGGCCCCGTTCATGGTCATCGACACCGACATCTTGTTGAGGGGGATCTGGTCGAAGAGAATCTTCATGTCGAGGATGGAGTCGATAGCCACACCAGCTTTGCCCACATCGCCTACCACGCGCTCGTGGTCGGAATCGTAGCCGCGGTGTGTGGCCAGGTCGAAGGCCACAGAAAGGCCTTTTTGTCCGGCCGCCAGGTTGCGGCGGTAAAAAGCGTTGCTGTCTTCGGCCGTGCTGAAACCGGCATACTGGCGGATGGTCCAGGGCTGCATCACATACATGGTGCTGTAAGGGCCGCGCAAAAACGGCGGAATACCTGCAGCATAGTGCAGGTGCTCAGCGTCTTTAAGGTCATCGGCCGTGTAAACTGGCTTCACCATGATGTGCTCGGGGGTCTCCCAGTTGGCGGCAATGCCGTGTTGCTTCTCCCATGCCTCAACTGAACCAGCCTGAGGAGCATTCTTTATGTTGATGTTCTTGAAATTAGGCTTCATCGTTCTCGGAGTTTTGGGTTATTATGCAATGCCAAGTTTCTGTTGAAATCCCTTCAGGGTTTCCAGCACGTTCGAGCGAACATGGATAAATTTGTCAAATCCAGCTGATTTGAGGGCATCAACCAGTTCGGCGGGGTATCCGGCAAGTACCACGATGGTTTCGTTTTTCAATGCCTCGAAGATGGGTAATGCGATGGTGGCGTATTCCTCGTCGCTGCTGCAGATGACCACGATCTCAGGTTTTTCGCCACGCACGGCTTCGATGCCTTCTTCGACGGTGGCAAAGCCGTTGTTGTCCACCACTTCATAGCCCGCACAGGCAAAAAAGTTGCAGGCAAAGGTAGAACGCGCCCTGCGCATGGCCAGGTTGCCAAAGGTAAACATCCAGGCTGTGGGACGTTTGTGTCCGAAGCTGTATATGTCGGTTTGGTAGCGCAAGGCTTCAAACTCCTGAGCTCCGCGCCAGGTTTTGATGGTGTTGATTTCGGCATCGGGCAGGGTTTGATCCATCGGAAAAAACATCTTTGGATCAAGAGGCTTAGTCAAATGCTCGGTGAAATTGGGATATTGGTTCACACCCAGCAGGATCTCTTTACGGTTGGCTACGTTGTCGCGACGCTTGCGGGCTGTATCTTCGAGCATGTTCTGAATCAGGTTCTTGCGCAGGGCTTCTACATAGCCGCCTTCATCCTGAATCTTCAGGAATAGTTTCCAGGCTTCGTCGGCCAGGGTATCGGTGAGTTTGTCGAGGTAATATGAACCTGCCGAGGGGTCGGCCACCTTGTCGAGATACGATTCTTCGCGCAAAACGAGCTGCTGGTTGCGGGCAATGCGCTCCGAAAAATCGGTGGTGGGTTCGAAAACGGCATTGAAAGGAATCACCCGGAATGAGTCAACTCCCGCCAGCACGGCCGACATGGTGCCCGTGGTGGTACGCAGCATGTTCACATAGGGATCGTAAACAGTAAAGTTCCAGGTGCTGTTTTCGGCATGGATAAACATACGGCCGTTCATCGAGTCGTTGAGGCCGTAGGCATTCACCAGATGCGCCCAAAGCAGGCGATAGGCCCTTATCTTGGCAATTTCCATGAAATAGTTGGAACCCACGGCCAGGTTGAACTTGATCTTGGGGGCCACCTGACCGATGAACAGGCCTTTATCGGTGAGTCTGGTCAGGTATTCGGCGGCCATGGCCAGGGTGAACGCCATTTCCTGGGTGATGGTAGCTCCTGCATTGGCAAATAAACGGCCGTTCACACTCAACACCCTGAATGCGGGGAGTCGCTCGGCCGCTTTGGCCAGATCATAGGCCAGACAAAAATCGGCCTCCTCGTTGTCGTACCACTTTCCTTTGCGGCTGAACCGGCCAAGCGGGTCGTATTCTACCGAACCGCGCACCTTCTCGGGCAGACGGTTGTATTTGCGCACCAGCTGGTTCATAAACCTGACCAGGTCGAGCTGATGCGAAGTGTTGCTGAAGTTAACTTCGGCGATGTCCACCCTGATGTTTTTGAGCAGGGCTTCAATGTCGTCAACCGTGTATTGCTGTTTGCAATCGAGTTCAAAGCCCAGCGAATCAACGCCTTTCATCAGCAATTCCAGGGCTTTTTCGTTGGCCTGGGCAATGTTGTCCACCTTAAGGTCTTCGCGCACCAGCCAGTCGTTGCCCGATGGCTTGTTGCCCCTGACGAAAGGAAAATTCCCCGGCAGGTTGTGGCGCCATGGCACTTCGTTGAGGTGTCCCATGTGGTAATAGGGCCTCACCGCAAAGCCTTCGGCGGTTCTCCAAACCAGCTTCTTCTCGTAATCGGCGCCTTTGAGGTCTTTGATGATCTGCTCTTCCCACTGCTCCGAACTCACCGGCGGGAATTCGGCAAACAGCTTCCTGATTTCCTGTTCCATAACAAGACTTTCTGTTTAAAGGCTGACTATCAGAATTTTAATGCTCAATACTGACTTTCAGCCGGTTCGGAGCAAAAATAAGATAAAAAAACGGACGAAAACCGGGAACAGGCGTCAATTGTGAATTTTTTCACAATGTAGATCCTTCCGGCAGATGAAAAAACTCCGTGTTTTACTTTTTGCGAAAGATATCGCCCTTATTCATCGGCCTCATCTCTTCGAGCCATTGGAAGCCTTTGAGCTTTTCCTCGCCAGGCGTCATTTCGTTTTCGGGATACATCACCTCGGTGGGTGTGGAAAAATACAAAATACGCTTTATAGCTTTGTTTTTCAGCTCTATACGCATGGTGCTCGACTTGGCAAAATTGATGCCTATGAGGGTGCCGTCGCTCTCGCGCACCCAGTAAACGGTTTGGGCATTGCCATCCACAAAGATGCGGTCGAGTTCATTGTCCTCAAACCAGCCTATCATAAACTTGCCTTTGATCTGATTGAAGCCTTTGATGCTGTCGACCGAAACGATGAAGGCGTTGTTGTGCAGCACCAGCGAGTCGAGTTGATTGTTGCGGTTGGTTATGAAAATGGAGTCGGCAGTTAGTTGGTTTTCGTCGCTCCATAGAATGGGTTGTTTGTAAAGGCGCATGGTGCTGTCGGCCGTGGTGTACACCAAGGAATCGCTTTGTCCCTGAATGCTTTGCCTGTAGAACCGCACTCCGTAGTAGGCCTTGAACATGGTTACCTCGCGCTCTTTAGTGAAATAGCTGAACAGGGTGTCGGCATGCATATAGAGCGTGTCGGTTTTGTCGTAAGACATGAGTCTGGCTCTTCCGGTTACAAACGACCGGCCTTCGTCTTCCCAGAGCTTTCCGATATCGCCTTCCACGATGAGGCGGTTAGCGGTATCGGCTATGTTAACATTACCACTTGCATCGGCAAATCCGGTGTTGCGGTCGTAGAAGATATCATCGGCCTTAATGGTTTGCTGTTGGGTGTCGAGGCGGTTTTTTTTGGTCAGCCTGGCCTGGTCGCGGCCGGTGTGATACCAGCCATATTCGGTGTACATGGTGCTTTCCTCCCCCCTGATGAGCGTAGGGCCATAGAAGTAGGCCATCTCGGTGTTGGTGTTATACACCATGGTGTCGTTGTAAATGGTATACTCGGGGTTGATCAGCTCAACATCTTTGGCAAAATAGAAGGTCTTAAGGTCGGAGCGGTAATAGCCGCGCTTGCTTTTCAGCTTATTTTCACCACTGGTAATCAGACCATTGTTTGGATAAGTAGCCAGTCGGGTGAGGCGGTTATAGATGAGGTATTGTGTTTCGAGGGTAGTGGTGTCGTCAACCAGTTTAACATTGCCGAAAAGCTCTGCAGTGCGGGCTTCGCCGTTGTATAACAGGCGGTTGCTAAAGATGTTGAGGGTATCGCTCACCTTGATGTGTACATTGCCGAAGGCTTCGAAATTGCGGGTGCGCTGGTTGAGGTAAGCGCTGTCGCAGTAGAAGAGCGTTGAGTCCTGGCGCAGGATCACATTACCGATAAGGCGTTCGGTATCAGGGCCTAGAGAGCGGTCGAAACGCTGAAGCCTTGCCCGCTCCACATGAACCGTGGTGCGCTGCTGGCCAATGAGCTGACCAAACCATGCTAAAAACAACAATAGAAGTATGCCTTGCTTGTGGTTCATCGCAGGCAAAGGTAGCAGGATTCGAGGATTCAGGAGGTACAATTAATTTCACCACAGAGAAAACGGAATACACAGAGGTAATTTTATTCTCTGTGCTCTCTGTGCCCTCTGTGGTTTAAAAGAAAACAGATTCCTCTAACTGACCCTTAAATCTGACTTAAAGATTGTCAGGATTAGTTTTTGTTTTTAACGATCACTGCAACAACTGAAACCCTCCTTTTGAAAGGACTACTTTGCCTTCAATTGCTTCAGGATTTTGTACTTCAACAAGCGCTCCACTAATTTCCCCAGTCTTGATTTCCACCGGTTGAAGTATAATTTCGCCATCTGTAATACCCTCAAATACAAGAACGTATTGTTTGCCCTCTTTTGGTATAATGGCAGTTGCCGGAAGGTATTTTACAGCACGGGCATTGGTAACAACGCCTGCCTGGACAAACGAACCAATGGGTAAGCGGCTTACATCGCCCGATTTGAAGATGGCGGTGACCGAAACCGCAGAGCTACCCGGATCAGCAAGGGGCGAGATGCGCAATATGCTGGCCTGCACATCCTTAATCACGCCTTCCGATCCAAGCAGGAGCACGAGCTGCCCTTCTTCCAGTCCAGAGCGCTGCGTTCCCATAACCTCAATGTGAAGGATCTTTTTCGATTCGTCAACCAGCTCAACCACAGACTGATCGGCCATCACAAACTGTCCGTTGTAGGCATGCCTTTTGGCCACGATACCCGAGAATGGCGCCTGGAACGCAAGCTTTGAAACAATGCCATTTTTCTCAGGGTTGAGTTTCAACAGATTCATTTTCTGTTGTAGTGCTTCATGTCGTGCTTTTCCTGTAGCAAATGCGGCTTCGGCAGTCTGCAGTTCGCGTTTGCTGGTAGCGTCGTCCTCGGCCAAATTGCGCGCACGTTGCACCTGCTGGGCAAACAGCTCAAGCTGGGCTTTGGCTTCCAGATAAGCGTACTGCATATCGGTGAGTTCGGGATTGGAAACGCTGAACAGCACACTGCCTTTTCCAACTTTATCGCCCTCCAGCGTATTGAATCCGCTAACCATTCCACCAATCGGACTACTTATCAACTGACGGCCTTCGGGCATTACATCGACTTGCCCTGAGCAGCGCATGATGTTCAGGAAAACTGTATCGGCCAGACGTGTGCTATCCATGCCTGCCTCGGTAAAAACTTTGAGGCCAAGTGTAATCTTGTCGCTATGCGTATTGGCTTCCGGCTCTTGCCTTGTCTGGCATGACGACAGCACCAGGATGCTGAGCAAAGCTGTGATCAAAAAAAATCTATTTCGTCTCATGGTTCGTTGAGGATATTATCAAATGGCAAAAACTGATATTCAATAACTTTTTGATTGTATTGATATAAGGCATCCAGATACATTCGTTTTATGCTGAGCGATTTGGATGAAGAAAACAGATAGAAGGTCAGGTCGGTTTCGCCCTGCTCGAAGGCCTTACGGGCATTGGAGGCCAAATGCTCGGCCAGCCTCAGCCCTTGTTGCTGCATATAGTTCAGGCGCTCATGGGCTGTAAGCATTTGTCGCAAGCTTTCGTTGCGCTGCAGTCGTCGCTGGCGTATGGCCTGTTCGATCCGGTAACTCATGGCTTCCATCCCCAGTTTGCCCGATTTGTGCTGCGATGCAGCCGGAAAAACGAGAAGCGGAACAGTGACTCCCAACCGGAAACCGTCGATGCGCCCCGAGCTCAGCAAATTGTTGGTTCCCGAAAAATATTCGGCTTCCAGCCCGGGCAGCCAGCGGCGGTACTCGGTTTTCAACATGCTGCGGTAGTGCTGCATACTGTTGTCCGACATGGATTTCCAGAGGTCGGCAGGCTGCAGGGTATCGGGCATGGGCAGAGGCAGTAGTGTGTCGGCGGCAATCTCGTTGTTTGCAATGCCGGTTAAAACAGCAAGGTGATTGCGGGCCAGAGCCTCATCCTTCCTGATTTCCGACATATTGAGCATTAGCTCGTTCAGGTTGGCTTCTGCAAGCATTTGGTCGAGCCGTGTCAGATTGCCTTCGGCGGTCTGTTTTTTCACCCGGCTCTCTATGCCTTGCTCGTTGGCAACCAGTATTTCGTACAAATGTCTCAACTGCTGCCGGTATTGAAGATCCAGATACGCAAGCCTGACCTCACGTTCCAGATCGCTGCGCGTTTTTTGCAGGAGAAGAGCATATTTTTCCACTTCGGAGCGGGCCAGCTGGTGTCGGGCCGTCATATAACCCGGCCAAGGGATGCTTTGTGTAATGCCCCAAACATTGAGCGGAAGGTCGTTGGGAGCCAGGTTGTTGTTGTCGCGCGAAAAATAAATGCCGGTATTGTCGGGCGCCCAGCTTGCAGGCACTGAGGCACGGGCTGCTTCAAGCCTCTGCTGGGCCGCTTTAACGGCAGGGTTGTTGTCGAGGGCCTTCTTAACCAATTCGTCGGCACTCTTGCCTTGCGCTGAGGCAAAGGAGGGCAGCAACAACAGCAGCATACCAGCCATTACCGTTTTTGAAGCAGATTTCGATGGCTTTTCGCCAAAGCGTTGCTGCACAATGTAATAAAGAACGGGCAGCACGATAAGCGTGAGAAAGGTGGAAGTAAACAAACCGCCGATGACCACCGTGGCCAGCGGGCGTTGCACCTCGGCGCCTGCCGACTGCGAAACGGCCATAGGTAAGAAGCCCAGCGCCGCTGCGGTGGCAGTGAGCAGCACCGGACGCATACGCTCGGTGGCACCGCGTACGATCAGCGTGCGAAGGTCGGTAATTCCTTTGTGACTCAGGGCGTGGTAATGTTCGATGAGTACGATGCCATTGAGCACCGCCACGCCAAAGAGGGCAATAAATCCAACACCTGCCGAAATGCTGAACGGCATACCCCTCAACCACAGCAACCACACACCGCCTACTACGGCCATAGGGATGGCTGTATAGATCAGCATGGCGTCGCGAAGTTTTCCGAAAGCCAAGTGAAGCATTATGAAAATGAGCAATAAAGCCACCGGGATGGCGATGGCCAGACGCTGCCTTGCCTTACGCAGGTTTTCGAACTGGCCGCCGTAGTGAATGGAATAGCCTTGAGGCAAGGCGATAGATTGGTTAATGCGCAGTTGAATATCTTTTACCACCGACTCCATATCGCGACCGCGCACATTGATGCCCACTACCACGCGACGCCGCGTATTGTCGCGCGAAATTTTTGCCGGGCCTTCGGTGCGTACCACTGTGGCTACTTCCGAGAGCGGAATACTGCCTCCGCTGGGCAGGGGAATCAGAATGTTGGCAAGGTCAAGGTCGTTTTTGCGGAAAGGCTTGTCGTAGCGCAAAATAAGGTCGAACCTGCGTTCACCTTCCAGAATCTCACCGGCTTTAAGGCCTGCAAAGGCAATGCTAATCACTTTGTTCACTTCGTCGGTGTTAAGGCCGTATTGGGCCAGACGGGTCCGGTCAAGGCGAATCATGTATTCGGGCAAACCGGTGGTTTTTTCCACCACTAGGTCGCCAATGCCATCTATACCTTCCACGAGCAGCTTGATGCGTTGGGCCAGGCTATTCAGCAATTCCAGATCTTCGCCGAAAATTTTCACGGCAACATCGGCGCGCGTACCGGTGATAAGCTCGTTGAAACGCATCTCGATGGGCTGGGTGAATTCGATTTCCACACCCGGCAGCACGGTCAGCGCTTCCTTAAAGGCATCGGCAAGGCCGTCTTTGGTGGATGCCGTAACCCATTCCTTTCGGGGCTTTAGCGTGATGATAATATCTGTTTCTTCCATCGACATGGGGTCGGTGGGCACCTCTGCCGCTCCAATGCGGCTCACCACCTGATCCACTTCGGGAAAGCCCTTTAATATGGTTTCGATTTTGGTGGTTAATGCAATGGTTTCGGTGAGCGTAGTGCCCGTTTTGAACACCGGCTGAACCACAAAGTCGCCTTCATCGAGGGTGGGAACGAATTCTGCACCCATGTGGGTAAACAGGTAGCCTGTTCCCAAAACCAGCACGACGGCTGTGCCAACGACAAATTTCTTGTGGTTGAGTGCCCATTCCACACTGGGCTCGTAGGCTTTGTTGAGCAGTGCCACCAGGCGTTGCGCCAGCGAATGTTGACCGCCTGTGGGTTTTAAAAACAGCGACGACATGACGGGAACATAGGTGAAGCCCATAATCATGGCACCGGCCAATGCCGCCACAAACACCTGTGCCATAGGTCTGAACATCTTGCCTTCGATGCCTGTGAGCGAGAGGATGGGGATGAAAACAATGATGATGATCAGCTGACCAAACAAAGCTGACCGGCTGAGCTTTTGTGTTGCATCGTTGGTGATGTCGTCCATTTTTTGCCGAAGCGGTTTGCCCGTGAGCACGCCCAGTTCCGCAGCGCTCCGGCTAATCTGGAAGGCTACATATTCCACAATGATCACCGTTCCGTCGATGATGATCCCAAAGTCGATGGCGCCCAGGCTCATCAGGTTGGCGTCGATATGAAAGAGGTACATCATGGAGATAGCAAACAGCAGGCTGAGCGGGATGACCGAAGCCACCAGCAGGCCCGAACGCCAGTTGCCGATAAGCAGCACCACCACAAACATGACGATGAGAAAGCCGAGGATGAGGTTTTCGGCTATGGTGGCGGTGGTTTTTTGGATGAGCCTGCTGCGTTCGAGGAAGCCGTTGATTTTGATACCCGGAGGCAGGCTGCCCGAGATCTGCTGCACCCTTTCTTTCACGGATTTGATGACCTGGTTAGAGTTGCTGCCCTTGAGCATCATCACCTGTCCCAGCACTTTTTCGCCCTCACCATTGGCGGTAATGGCGCCAAAACGGGTAGCGCTGCCTTCGCGGATATCGGCCAGATCGCCTACACGGATGATGAGACCACCCT
>DAIOUP010000010.1:0-13974 GCA_036759465.1 Bacteroidales bacterium | reverse complement strand
GGATTATGACATAGGCGGCCATGGCTGGGGAAACAATGAGCTGCAATATTATACCAACAGAATCGACAATGCTGTGGTTTCGGACGGCAGGCTGCAAATCGTTGCAAGAAAGGAAACATTCGAAGGGAAGGAATTCACCTCGGCAAGGCTTGTCTCGCGAAACAAAGGCGATTTCCTTTATGGTCGCATCGAAGTAAGTGCCAAGCTACCCTCCGGCCGCGGAACCTGGCCAGCCATCTGGATGCTGCCCACCGACTGGGAATACGGCGGCTGGCCAAAATCGGGCGAGATCGACATCATGGAACACGTGGGACACAACCCCGATGTGGTGCACATCAGCACCCACACCGAGGCCTACTACTGGGTACTTGGAAACAATAAGACAGCCACCATGACCGTACCTACTGCTAGGACCGGCTTTCATACCTACAGAATTGACTGGACGCCTTATGCAGTGAGGGGTTTTATTGATGGCGTGCATATCTTCACACATGTCAACGAAGGCATAGGATATCAGGCATGGCCATTCGACAAGCGCTTCCATCTGCTTCTCAATATCGCCGTTGGGGGCAATTGGGGTGGTCAGCAAGGCGTTGACCCGACCATATTTCCTGCAGCGATGGAGATTGACTGGGTTAGGTATTACCGAATGATTCCAAAGAGCTGATGAACAGAACAATACTAACATATCTGATTTTAGCAACGCTCCTGGGGTGCCAAAAAACTGAGGAGACAACACCAACTTTAAACTTTCCGGATCAGGTGGAGGTTATGGAAGGTGCTGGTAGCGCTGAAATACTTATCAGCCTGAGCAACAGCAGCTCAAAAGAAATAACACTGACCGTTTCCACTGGCGATGGCACTGCAGTGGCAGGTTCCGATTATCAACCTATCGACAAGCAAACCATCGTTTTCTCTCCGGGCGAGACATCAAAGAAACTCGTTGTAAATATTATTGATGACAATCAATACGAAACCGATGAGTACTTTTTCGTCATTGCCGGAGGATCGCGTAATGCAAAGCTTGGCAACGACCGCACCAAGGTCATCATTAAAAACGACGATCTCTTTGTGCCGGTTCTGCAAATGCCTGAACGCTTGTTTTTCAACGAAGGAACTGCATCTCCCGCAATTGCAACTATTCAGCTTTTACTTTCAGGTCCGGCTCAGGTGCCAATAACACTCAAATGGTCAACCGTTCAGGGAACAGCTAAGGCCGGAGAGGATTATCAGTCAAAGCTTAACCAAAGCTTGACCTTTGCTCCAGGCGAGACACAAAAAACCCTGGACATCAACTTAGTGAATGATGCGATCTTCGAAATGGACGATCAGTTCTCGGTGGTCATCAGCGAACTGACCAATGCTACCGCACCAAACACCTCGACAAAGGTGTTCATTATCAACGACGACAATTACATTCCCGAAATGACCTCTGATGGACCCATTACCCCATTGTCGTACCCTCAGATGTACCTGAGCTGGAGTGATGAATTCGATGGGAATGCAATAAATCCTGAAAACTGGGGCTACAATACAGGTGGTGGCGGTTGGGGCAACAATGAGCTGCAGATATACACTAACTCATCCACCAATTCATATCTGCAGAACGGCAAATTGCATATTACCGCAACGCAGATGTACAACAACTACTTTTCTGCAAGACTTATCACCCAGGGCAAACGCGAATTCAAATACGGCCGCATCGACATCAGGGCGAAAATGCCCATAGGCAAAGGTATTTGGCCGGCATTGTGGATGCTTGGCGCCAACTTTAACACCGTTGGCTGGCCACGCTGCGGCGAAATCGACATCATGGAATACCTTGGGCACGAGCCAAGAAGGGTGTATGGAAGCATCCATTATTTTGATGGAGGGCACAAATACCGCACCTTAGGCTATGCCCTTCCGCCGAATGAAGGATTCAATGAAAAGTTTCACGTATTCAGTATTGTTTGGCAGGAAAATGCCATTCGTTGGTACGTAGATTATCAATTATATCACGAAATAAAAGACACCGACATAAAGTTCGAATCGTTCCGTTTGCCTCAATTTTTCATTTTCAATGTGGCCGTTGGCGGCAACTGGCCAGGAAATCCAGATGCCAGCACTGTATTTCCGCAAACCATGATCGTCGACTATGTGAGGGTGTTTCAGGTACCCGAGAACTAAAATGAAAAAAGTAAATCCTATGAAGTGGAAATCGACTGTACTCTGGGCAACGCTTCTGGTCGTTGCAGGCGGTTGCTCAGCCCCAAAAACTAAATCTAATTTGCGGTATTCAACTCCTGAGATTGAAGCCAAAGTGGAAAAAATGGTCAAATCGATGACCCTTGAAGAAAAAGTCGGGCAGATGACTCAGGTAACACTCGACATTTTGCTGGAAGGCGAAAAACCCGAAACGAGTTTCGAACCTCCCCGTCTTGACAAGAACGCGATGCGCGAGGCATTTGAAAAATACTACATTGGTTCGGTGCTCAATACCACCAACAATCGTGCACGCAACCCACAATGGTGGAACCAAATGGTAAAGGAAATACAGGATTATGCTATTAAAAACAACCGTTTAGGCATTCCTATCATCTATGGAGTGGACATGATTCACGGAGCCAGTTATGTGGCTGGGGCCACACTGTTTCCGCAGCAGATTGGTATGGCTGCAACATGGAATCCTGAACTGATTCGTCAGGGTGCTGAAGTAACGGCTTATGAAAGCCGCGCCAGTTCAATTGGTTGGACCTTTAGCCCCGTGCTTGACCTTGGTGTCGACCCACGCTGGCCAAGACAATGGGAAACCTTTGGCGAAGATCCATACCTAGCATCGAGCATGGGAAAAGCGCTGATTAGAGGATTACAGGGCGATGATAATCAGGTTTCCAATCCAAACAGGATGGCTGCATGTTTGAAGCATTATCTCGGTTATTCGCACACCCTAAGCGGAAAAGATCGCAGTCCGGCATGGATTCCCGAAAATAAACTCCGTGAATATCATCTTCCCGCTTTCAAGGCTGGTGTTGGCGCAGGCGCACTGACTGTGATGGTCAATTCCGGTGAAATTAATGGCGTGCCTGTGCATGTTAACAACTACCTACTCAACGACGTTCTAAAAGAAGAGCTTGGTTTTGAAGGATTTATCGTTTCCGACTGGTCGGACATAGAATACCTACACACCCGTCATAAGGTAGCCGCCACACACAAAGAAGCTGTGAAATTGGCCATCAATGCCGGCCTCGATATGTCGATGGTGCCATACAATTTCCGATTTGCCGACTATCTGATTGAATTGGTAAACGAAGGTGAAGTGCCAATGAGCCGTATTGACGATGCCGTTACACGCATTTTAAGGGTGAAGTATCTACTTGGACTTTTCGAAAAACCCTATACCCAACTGGAAGATTATCCCGACTTTGGCAGCACAGCTTTCGAAAACCTTGCCTTAAGGACTGCTCAGGAATCGGTAACCTTGCTTAAAAACAATGGGTTACTACCTCTGTCGAACAATCTTCGTCTGCTAGTTGCAGGACCAACCGCCAACAGCATGCGACCGCTCAACGGCGGATGGAGCTACAGCTGGCAAGGCGAACTTGCAGACGAATTTGCAGGCGACTACAACACGGTCTATGAAGCCTTGCGCGCACGCTCCAAAAACCCCGAAATGGTTGAACTTTTTGAAGGAGTCAGCTTCAAATTCGACGGTAAATACGATGAAGAAATTGTAGGTAACCTCAATGAATTCTCGCGTAGAGCTGCAAAAGCCGATGCCATTGTACTTTGTCTGGGCGAAAACTCTTACACCGAAAAACCTGGCGATCTGGAAGACCTGTACTTATCTGACAACCAGCAGCAATTAGCAAAGTTGGCTGCTGCATCGGGCAAACCTGTCATATTTATCATGGTTCAGGGACGACCCAGAGTCATCTCCAAAATTGAGCCATTGGCCAAAGCCGTGCTCAACGCTTATCTGCCTGGCAATTATGGCGGTGAAGCCATCGCACAAATAATTTACGGCGAAATCAATCCTTCAGGAAAACTCCCCTACACTTATCCAAGGTTCCCCAACAGCCTCGAGCCCTACTATATTAAGCATGCCGAACAATTGGAGATTGCCGGTTCGCCCACCGGAACACAATACAATCCGCAGTACCACTTTGGCTATGGCCTGAGCTACAGCAACTTCGAATACAGTGAGCTGAGCACTGATAAAACTACATATGAACCTGAGGACGTAATAAAGCTAAGTGTCCGAATAACAAATACATCGGCACTTGCAGGCAAGGAAGTAGTGCAGGTATTCAGTGCCGATCATTATGCCAGCCTTACACCCTCGGTGAAAAGGCTAAGGGCATTCGAAAAGGTGAGCCTCATGCCCGGCGAATCGAAATTGGTTGAGTTCGAAATCCCTGTCAAAGCACTCGCATTTGCAGCCGAGGATAGGATGTGGACGCTTGAAAAAGGAAGTTTCAGCCTGATGTGCGGAAAGCTCTCAACAGACATTCAATTAAACAAAGAAAAAAAATTCAGCAATGTAATTCAATGAAAACAATTCACAAATCAATTACTCATTTATTAACCCCAAAAATTTCAGCCATGAAAGAAAACCTGAAATTCTCGCTGCTGCTGCTCTTTGTAGCAATGGTGATTCCATTCACTTCCTGCAAAAAGGAAGAACCTGAACCTGATGTGATTTCCAGCTTCACTTTCGCTGTGGATGCGCAAAACTGGAAAAAAGTTAAGTTCACCAACGAGTCGCAAAACTACTCGGCACTCGAGTGGAACTTTGGTGATGGCAGTGCTGTTTCGACAGAGACAAATCCCGAACACACCTATGCCAATGCCGGTCAGTACATCGTATCGCTTAAGGCTACATCACTAAAGGGAACTTACACCGATGTTTTCCAACAAACCATTACCATTTCCGACCCCAACGTTTTGCTTACCAAACTTGCTGGAGAAGGCACCGCTGGTAAAAAGTGGAAGCTGATCCGCAATGTTAGCACAAAGCGTTATCCTCTGGAAGTTGGACCTGAAAGCCACACCGAAATATGGTGGGCTATGGGTCGCAATAACGACGAATTGGCCAACCGTCCCTGTATGCTCAATGATGAATGGACATTCCACCGCGATGGACGCATGATTTTTGATGCCAAAGGCGACGTATGGGCCGAAGGCAACATCTTCCAACCTGGTTGGACCTGCGTCTCAGAAACCAACATGGTAAGCACCACTGGCCAAAGTCTTGCAGCCTGGGGAAGTGGAAACCACAACTTCGAAATCATTCAGGGCGAACAACCTAAGGTTAAGGTTAACGGACTTGGTGCCTACATCGGATTCTACAAACTAGGCAACAATGTTGAGGTGAACACCCCCCAACAAACCGTTACCTACAACATCGTTAAACTGCACGACGGACAAGTGGACACCCTCATCGTCGAAGGCATTTATCGCTGGAATCCGGCCGAACCGGGCGGATATTGGCGCTTTGTGCTGGTTCACTATGACAATCCCAACGAAGAACCGCCAATTCCTGGCAATATGCCCAACCCTGCATTCAGCTTCACACAAAATGGACTGACGCTGGTGTTTAACAACACTTCTACCTTTGCCACAAGCTACCTCTGGGATTTTGGTGACGGAACTACATCCACTGCAGAGAACCCAACAAAAACCTATACCAGTGAAGGTTTATATACTATAAAACTCACTGCTACAAATGCCCAAGGCACCCGCAGCACTGAGCAGGATGTGGTAGTTTCGGTAACCCCGCTCACCACTGAATTGCTTGTTGGAGCACCCTGGAAAGTGCGCGTTGCAGAGCGCGCTGTTTATGTAGGCCCCGGACTTGGCAATCCATCATGGTGGATACTGCCAAAATCGTTCCTCGACGGCACTGCAACCGGAGGCGACGACTGGTCATGTATGCCCGACGATGAATTCACCTTCCATGCTGATGGCAAGTTCACATACAATACCAAAGGTTCTGCCCGCAACGACGGTTATTTTGGCTCGCCCAACGGCTGTATCACGGATGCCCAGATAGCGGCAAGCGGAAACGGTGCCGCCTTTGGCAGCGCTCTTGGTGAAAATGCACACACCTTTGCGTTCACCCCAGCAACAGCCGACAGCCGCGCTATCATCACTTTAACAAATGGCCCAGCACGCGCTGCATTCATTGGCTTTTACAAAGGCTACTATGGCGGTGAGAATTCAAATGGCTCAAATCCACCAAATGGGGGCAATCCAACCAACCGCTACGAAGTTATAGGATTTGCTCAGGGAGCAACCAAACAATACCTCATCGTGTCGGTTGATATCTCCGCAAACCATAACGGAGGAGCAGCCTGGACAATGGTACTGGAACGTTAAAAATATTTTAACATTTGAATAAAACAGGAGGGGAAACTCCCCTCCTGTTTTTAATGATTGCTGATATATTAAAATTTAAAATCTCTTTCGATTATGCGAAAATGCTTGGCACTTTTTTACCTTTTTCTACTGTCAATCATGTCATTTGCCCAGGAAGTCTCTGTCAAAGGCGTGGTCAGCGATGCTAAAGGAAGCCCCTTGCCGGGTGTAACCATTATTATTGAAGGCACCGCCAAGGGCACAATTAGTGCCATAGACGGGCATTATGAGATATCGGCCCCACGCAACGCTAGCCTGAGGTTCAGCTATATCGGCTATATCGAACAGCTTACTGCTATCGGCGGGCGCACCCGCATCGACATTATAATGCAGGAAGATGTAGCGCAGCTGAGCGAAGTAGTAGTTATCGGCTACGGAACACAGAAAAAGAAAGACCTGACAACTGCTGTGGCCGTGGTTGACGATAAAGAAATGCGCAATCGCCCACTGATATCGGCTGCCGAAGCGCTTCAGGGCAAAGCCGCCGGAGTTCAGGTGTATCAGCCTTCGGGTAAACCTGGAGCCGGACTGGCAGTGAGGGTGCGTGGCGCCACCTCCGTGCTAGCCGGCAACGAACCCCTCTATGTTGTAGATGGCGTACCAACCACCGACATACGCAGCATCAATCCCGGTGATATTCAGAGCATGAGCGTGCTTAAGGACGCATCATCGGCCGCTATCTATGGTGCACGTGCAGCAAATGGCGTGGTAATCATCACTACCAAAAGAGGTCAGGCTGGCGAGAGCACTATTCGTTACAACACCTACCTCGGCTGGTCGCAGTTGCGCAAAGGCATTGATGTGCTTTCAACAAAAGCATACCGCGAGCTGATGAACGAGATCATGCCCGGTAGTATCGATCCTACCATGACGAAATACACCGATTGGCCCGGGCTTGTTTTTGGAACTGGAACAACACAAACGCATCAGCTGTCGTACAGTGGCGGAACAGATAAATCCTCACAATTTGTTTCAGCCACATGGCTCTCGGATAAGGGAATCGTAAAGCCGGCAAGGTTCGACCGCTACACTGTGCGCATGAATCTGGACAACGAACTAAAACCCTGGCTGAAAGTAAATACTAGCATCAACGTGATGCACCTCAATACCAAAGACACCCCGGATAACCTCAGTTCGGGTCGCGGAGGGGTAATCATGAGTGCACTCAATACACCTCCTTTCCTCTCAATCTACAAAAAGGATAATAGTGGGTGGTACGATCCCAACCCATTCCAGCCCTCATGGGAACACCCCATCGCCTACATGGAAGGCCCTGATCAGCAATCAATTGACAATCAGGTATTCGGCAACTTTAGCCTTACGGCAAAGCCTATCAAGGATATTACGTTGACCTCAAAATTCGGCGCCGACCTCTTCACACATCAATGGGATTACTACCTCGACCCCGTGCGAACCAACTTTGGCCGTCAGAATAACGGTATTGGTCAGGCTGATAAAACGACCCACACCACTCTGCTTTGGGAAAACACAGCGGGATATGCCAAAAGTTTCGGAAAGCACAACATCAGCGCCCTGGCAGGCAATAGTATTCAGAAATACAGAGGCAACAACTCATACATTTATGGCACCGACTTTCCGTCCGATCAACGCGTTCGTACGCTAAACGCTGCCAACAATATCACCGCCAGCACAAATATTCAGGAATGGGCACTGGCATCTTTCTTCGGCAGGGCTGCCTACGACTGGTCGGGGCGCTACTACCTGACAATGAGCCTTAGGCGCGACGGATCGTCGAAGCTGGCGCATCATTGGGGTACTATGCCCTCTTTCTCGGCCGGTTGGCGCGTTTCGGCGGAAAAATTTATGCAGGGCGTTACCCTTATTGACGATCTTAAACTCCGTGGAGGATGGGGAAAAAATGGTAATCAGGAAGGCATTCCCAATTATGCCCGCTACGGCCTTGTAAACTACTATCGCCGCACACCCACCACTCCCCTCTCGGGCCCTTCGTCGGTGCAGGTAACCTACGGCAACCCCGACCTTCGCTGGGAAACCACAAGCCAGTCGAATATTGGTATTGACCTGTCGATGTTCAACTACCGTATGAATTTTACTGCCGATGCTTATATCAAACGTACCGACGACGTGCTACTTAACGTACAGCTTTCCAGCTCTTTGCCCATTACCACCATCCAAACTAATGCCGGTAGCATCGAAAACCGCGGTATCGAATTCAACCTTAATACCGTAAATATTGACAAAAAGATTCGCTGGACCTCCGATTTCAATATTTCGTTCAACCGCAATGAGGTGAAAAAACTGGAATACACTGACATCTATTACTTTGGCCGTATTTACAGTAACAACCAAGATGTGGCCATCGTAAAAGTTGGTCTTCCTCTCGGCTCATTCTTCGGATATGTGGCCGACGGTGTTGATCCGGCTACCGGCAGATTAAACTACAAAGACCTGAATAACAATAAGATCTTTGATACCGGCGACCGCACCATAATTGGCGACGCCAATCCTGACTTTATTTTTGGCTTCACGAACAACCTCAGCTGGAAACGCCTCGATCTCAATATGTTCATTCAGGGCAGCTACGGCAACGATATCTACAATGCCACCCGCATCGACCTTGAGGGTATGTTCGACAGCAAGAACCAAAGCACTGCCGTATTGAGGCGCTGGAAAAAACCAGGCGACATCACCGACATCCCAAAAGCAGGCAACATCAACAACGTTCGAAACTCAAGCCGATTTGTGGAAGATGGCTCCTACGTTCGTCTTAAATCGATTACACTGTCGTACAACCTGCTCACTGCTGCGGATAAGTTTAAAGGTATCAGGGGATTACAACTTTTCGTTACTGGACGTAACCTGATTACTTTAACCAACTACAGCGGATTTGACCCTGAAGTGAACGCATATGGCAACAGCGCTGTGGAATTGGGCATCGATTACGGCACCTATCCTCAATCGCGCTCGGTCGTTGTTGGTTTAAATCTCGAACTCTAATATGTTGCACCTATGAAGAAATTGATTTATAGCACAATGGCAGCCGTTGCAATGCTAACATTTAATGGTTGCAACGATTTTCTCGACCTGAAACCGGTTTCACAGAGTATTGCGGTTTCCAATACCTCAGCCGACTCCATACTATATAAAAGCCCGGCAGAGATTGAAGCAGCACTGGCAGGGGTTTATGCCGATTTTCGCAATGAGTATTTCTCGCTCGATTATTATGTGAATGGCGATGCACAGTCGGATGATGCATATGCTGGTGCCGACAACCCTATGAATTTTCAGATAGACGAGTTCAGCATCGACGCCACAAACACCAATGTAAGCCGCGACTGGGCCTACCTCTACGGTACGATTGGCAAAGCCAACTCGGTGTATAACAACGTGGACAAGGTACCGGGTTTGGCTGATGCCCGCAAACTGGAAATCAAGGCTGAGGCTGCATGGATACGTGGATTCATGTATTTTCAAGCTGTTCAGCTTTGGGGTGCCGTTCCACTTCAGCTTAAAGAAGTTAAGACAGTGAGTATTGAACTCCTACCCGAGATTTATCCCATCATGTTCCCGGCTCGTTCGCCTGTCGATACGGTTTTCGCACAGATCATCAAAGACTTTGAGCTAGCCCGCGACCACGCCCGTGCTACAGCACCGCACAAAGGCTACGCCACAAGAGGAGCAGCCAATGCCATGCTGGCCAAGGTATATGCTGCCATGCAACCTCCGCAATGGGACAAAGTGCTGCAATATTGCAATGCCGTCATTGCCGGGGGCTATAGCATGCTTCCGGATTACGAAATGCTCTGGAACAACCAGAATGAAAACTCAGCCGAATCGATTTTTGAGATCAATTATGAAGGCACGCCTTCGAGCGGAAACTGGGGCACTACCATGTTTCGCGGCCTCGACTGGATAAAATTCAATACGCCTTCCAACGACCTCGTGGCTGCTTTCGATGCCGAAAACGACCAGATCCGCAAAAACGCCAGCATCATATTTCTCGATGTTTCGGGCCGTTGGAGCGACCCATACTGGCCACAGGTAAACTATCCATTCGTGAACAAATGGCGCAATTTTACCATGCCAAGCCCACAAAATTTCATCCTGCTTCGTCTGGCCGACATCATGCTCCTTAAGGCCGAGGCGCTCAATGCCCAGGGGGATGTTCAAGGTGCTGCTGCACTGGTGAACCAAATCAGATCCAGAGTGAATCTGGCACCAACCACAGCCAATACGCAAGCCGCCATGAAACTGGCCATCGAAAAAGAACGCCGTCTCGAGCTCGCTTTCGAAGGGCACCGATGGTACGACCTCAAACGCACCGGACGCGCCATTGAAGTGATGAACAATGTGCGCGGACCTAATAATGCACCGCTCAATTATAATGTTACACAAAACAAACTGCTTTGGCCTATCCCACAGCGCGAGATTGACAACAACACTAAACTTACCCAAAACCCGGGTTACTAAACAATTCACCTCCGGCAGCAGTCACTGCCGGAGGTAGTTTTCTTTGAATACAATGCCTCAATGAAAATTCCAAATCAAATGTCGATTAGCTTGATTATCATGCTATTGCTGGCTTCACTAATGCCTCCGGCCTGCAATAAAACCACGCCGCCCGACGACCCCGAGCCACCCGGCCCGACTGGTCCTACAGCACAGGTATGGCTTACCCGGGGTGATCAGCTGAAACTGCTCAGCAAAGAGGCCGGATTGCCCATTATCAACCAGCACGATGGCACCTGGCCTCTTATTACTATCGATACAACGGTTTTAATGCAAACCGTTGACGGCTATGGCGCTGCCATGACAGGCTCTTCGGCATATCTGATCAACCGTGTGCTCAACGCCTCCAATCGCCAAGCCCTGCTTGAAAAATTATTTGACCCCGAAAAAGGTATCGGGATGAGTTTTGTCAGGCTTAGTATGGGAGCCAGCGATTTCTCATTATCCGACTTCACCTACAATGACCGTCCGACAGGCCAGAATGATTTTCAGTTGCAATACTTCAACCTAAGTCAGGATACCCTTGATGTGGTGCCGGTGATGCAACAGGCAAAAAGCATTGCGCCACAGCTCTTTATCATGGGTTCGCCATGGAGTCCGCCCGCATGGATGAAGACCAACAACAGTCTCAAGGGTGGCAAGCTGCGGCAGGATTGCTATAGTGTTTATGCTGATTATTTTGTTCGATACATTCAAGCCATGAATAGCAAGGGGATAACCATTACCCACATTACCCCGCAAAACGAACCACTATATTTCACCGCTGGATATCCCTGCATGGAAATGCAATCGGGAGAACAGCTCGTATTCATACGCGATCATCTGGGGCCTAAATTCGCTCAGGCTGGGCTGACTACTAAGATTATCAACTGGGATCATAACTGGGACAACACCGCTTATTCGATTAATATCCTCAACGATCCTCAGGCAAAAGCGTATACCGCCGGCAGCGCATTTCATGGTTATGGCGGACAGGTTTCGGCCATGTCGGCTGTTCATAATGCCCATCCTGACCGGGAACTGCACTTTACAGAAATTTCCGGCGGAGCATGGGCAACAAATTTCAGCGATAATCTGATGTGGTTTATGCGGAATATATTCATCGGAACGGCACTAAACTGGTCGCGCTCTTCATTAATGTGGAATATCGCCCTCGATGAATATTACGGGCCACGCAACAATGGCTGCCCCAACTGTCGAGGAGTTGTCACCATCAACCAAAGCACCGGTAAGATCACTTATAATGAAGAATATTACTCCATTGGCCATTTTTCGAAGTTCGTCAGGCCCGGCGCTCGTCGCGTTTCGGCACTTTGGGCGCAATCGCTTACCAATATGGAAGCTGTGGCGTTTGTAAACACTGACGGATCGAAGGCTATGGTAATTAGTAATTACGACAACACTTTCAAGACCTTTACTGTGAAACAGGGCAGCAGATTCTTCACCTATTCCATTCCATCAAAAGCCGTTGCTACATTGGTTTGGAATTAGATACCTTCATTTTAATAAGCCTATCTTAGGCTCAGTTAGGATAACTGGAACTCAAAATAGCTGAATGTACAATAACATTCAGCTATTTTTTTACGAACCGCGCTTTCAGTGTCTTATCTCGCATACCTAATTCCACAAAGTATAATCCAACAGGGAAGTCGGCAACAGTTACAGAGGTTCCGGAATAGTCCTTTCTACTGATCATTTGCTGTCCAAAAGCGTTGTAGACAGTAAGATTTGCCACATTTATTGGCTCTTTGCACTGAAAGTTTATGATATCAGTTCCTGGATTGGGGTAAATGCTGAGTCCAGCCTTTTCGGGGGTTATCTCCGGTGTAGAAGTAATCACAAACGGGGTAAGCGTATTGCCAAGCACCGAGAACTTATAACTTGTGGATGAAAGTGTCCCGTTCTGCAATTGGCCACCAATGAGGTATATGGTGTCATTTCCACCAGTATGGCTTCGGTAACTGGCAGTAAAATCAGCCAATGCGACTGGGAGATTAACAGGCACTTTGGTCCAAACATTTGTATTCAGATTGAATTTATAAATCCCATTGGAAAAAAACTCGCTGTTTGTGGTGTAATTGTATGTTCTGCCACCAAAAACATAGATGAAGTTACCTAATGGGTCCTGTGTGTAGGCCATTCTGTACAATTCGATTATTTCCCCGGTTGCAGGAACCATATCCCAGCCCGCTTTGGCCGTTGGGCTGTAGCGCCAAATGTTTTGTGAATAGCTGGGCTGATTCCCCGGAGTATTTGGGTCCCAGTCGTGCCATAAGCCTCCAAAAACAAGTGTTTTTCCATTCTTTTGCAAAACAGCCGGTCCTGCAAGAGGCTCTGGTAATGCAGGAAGCGTTGTATAACCTGCACCAGGATTTCCAAGATTCAACGAATAGAAGTGCGGCAACGATTCACCAGCGGCATTTCTGCCGCCAACTAAGTAGACCTTATTATCAGTTGGGACCTTCACTGAAGCCATATAGGCTACACAAGGGTCGCCCGTGAGCAGCAACGCCCAGCACTTTGTTGTGGTGTTGAATACCCAAGTATCCCCCATGCATCCGGCAGCAGAATTAAAACCGCCACGAATATACAAACTACCATTATCGAACCAGGCCGTTGCACCTGACCTGGGCGCTGGTTGAGGACAACTTGAGCTCGGCTCAATGAACTGTAACTGTCCGGAATCATCTAGTTTATAGAGAGCGTTTGTGAAGTCAATTGGACTTGACTGCCCCCCAAAGAGATACGAAACATTATTCTGGGGATTTGAGACATCCGTGGCATGTGCCTGACCCAATAGTGTAATTCGCTGCTGGGCATTCAATGATATCAAGCCCACAAACGTGAAAAAAAATACGTTGATTATTGTTTTCATGGTTGATATGATTTGGTTAGGTTTTCAAAGCCGGGTAGAAATCAACAACCTTTGACAAAGACCAATCTAATTTCTCAACAGGAGCAACCACAGGAAGTAGCTTACAATTCTATAAGCTCGATCAGGCCATCTTCCATTTAACCTATAAATATACATCATTTAAAATAAAAAGGATAAATAATCACAATAAATTTTAACACTTTATTAAC
>DAIOUP010000009.1:0-14412 GCA_036759465.1 Bacteroidales bacterium | reverse complement strand
GCATCAACGACTCAGGGGGTGAAATTAAGGGCACACCTGCCGAACTGCTCGAGCAATCGAGCATTCGAAGCGAGATGATTGAGGTTGAATTCGCCGAAGGAGTCAAGGAAATTCCTGGTTGCTATTATGAGTTTGCCCTGCGTTATCCTGATGCTGATGGAAGGATATATTCGGGATTTATCGCCAAATCGGCCGACAAAATTTTCGAAAGTACCGATATGGTAAAAAAGTAGCTCTATGTTGCAGGCGACAGGTGGCATACGCGAATCGAAGTTTTACGGTGCACTCCAAACGCTGAAGGCTAGGTTTTCAGGCGAAATTTCATTCGACGATTCCATCAGGTTGGTGTATGCCACCGATGCTTCCGTATATCGCGAAAAGCCTCTGGCTGTTGCTTATCCAAAGAATACGGAAGATATCCGACAGCTTATTTTGTTCGCACGACAGCACAAAACCTCACTCATACCGCGTGCGGCGGGCACTTCACTCGCTGGTCAGGTGGTTGGGAATGGAATCGTGGTTGATGTGAGCCGCCATATGAATGCCATTTTGGAGCTCAACACCGGCGAACGATGGGTAAGTGTTCAGCCCGGAGTTGTGCTCAACGAGCTAAACAAATTCCTCGCTCCGCATGGTTTGTTTTTCGGCCCGGAGACTTCCACGGCCGATTATTGCATGATTGGCGGTATGGTGGGCAACAACGCGTGCGGCGCACACTCGCTGGTTTATGGGTCAACACGCGACCACACTTTAGAAATCAAGGCCATATTAAGCGATGGAACCGAGGTTGTTTTTAGAAGTCTTGGCAAGGATGATTTCCAGCGTAAAATAACCCTTCAAACGCTCGAGGGCGATATCTACCGCCAGCTTAACCATATCTTGTCCGACGGGGAAAACTTGCGTGAGATCGCCCTGCATTACCCAGATCCTAGATTAAAGCGTCGAAACACAGGCTATGCCCTCGACCTGCTTGCAGATTCCTGGCCGTTTAATCCGGAAGGACAGGAACTTAACCTCTCAAAACTCATCGCTGGCTCAGAGGGTACGCTGGCATTTATTACCGAAATCAGGCTCAATCTGGTCGATCTTCCTCCACAGCACAAGGCGCTCGTTTGCGTGCATTTCGAAACCCTTGAGGCCTCGCTCAAAGCCAATCTCATCGCCCTGAAATACAATCCGGTAGCAATTGAGCTCATGGATAAAACGGTGATGGATCTCACGAAGGAAAACATCGAGCAACGTAAAAACAGGTTCTTCGTCGAAGGCGACCCGGCTGCAATTCTAATTGTCGAGTTCGCCGAAAATGATGAACAATCCATAGTTTCGAAAGCATCCGCGATGGAAGCGGAGATGCGCGCCGAGGGCCTTGGCTACCACTTCCCTGTTGTGAAGGGACCTCAGATGAAAAAGGTTTGGGAGCTGCGCAAAGCCGGTCTTGGTGTGCTCAATAATATGCCAGGCGATGCCAAGCCCGTGGCAGTGATTGAAGATGCCGCTGTTCACCCCGAATACCTGCCTGACTATATCAACGACATCAGCGATATGCTGGCAGGATATGGCAAAGACTGTGTTTACTATGCCCACATCGCCACTGGCGAGCTTCACCTCAGACCTGTGCTTAACCTAAAAGATGCTGTGGATGTTGAGCTTTTCAGAAAAATAGCTGAAGACGCGGCAACACTTGTAAAAAAATATAAAGGCTCGTTGAGTGGAGAGCACGGCGATGGCAGGCTGCGCGGTCAATTCATCCCTTTCATGCTGGGCGAGCATAATTATCGCCTTCTGGAGGATGTAAAAAATGCCTTCGACCCGGAAAACATCTTCAATCCGGGCAAGATCGTCCGCACTCCTCCTATGAATACCAGTTTAAGGTATCAACCCGGTTCGGAAACGCGCCATTTCGACACCATTTTCGACTTTAGCAAGGATATGGGCTTGGTACGCGCCACCGAGAAGTGCAACGGAACGGCTCAGTGCCGCAAAACTGAAGTCATAGGTGGCACCATGTGCCCTTCCTACATGGCCACGCGCGACGAAAAGCATTCAACCCGCGCAAGGGCCAACCTGCTTCGCGAAATCCTTAGCGATGCTTCGGTAGCTAATCCTTTTGCCAGTAAAGAGCTGTACGATATTCTTGATCTTTGTTTGTCGTGCAAAGCCTGCAAATCGGAATGCCCCAGCAGCGTGGATATGACCAAGCTGAAAGCCGAGTTTTTGCAACATCACTACGACGTTCATGGTTTACCAATCAGAAGCTGGATTATAGCCCATTTTGGCAAGCTCAATCAGATCGGTGCGCTATTGCCCGGCATTACCAATGCCTTTTTCAAACAGCCTCAGCTTGCAGGCGCGTTTAAAAAGCTCCTTGGCTTCGCCCAAAAACGTTCGGTGCCACTTCTTCATAAATCTTCGCTTAATGCATGGTTTGGTAAGTACAAGCGACAAAAAAAATCCACGGCACCCAATGGTAGGGTTTATCTTTTTAATGATGAGTTTACAAATTTCAACGATACCGACATTGGAATAAAGGCCGTTCTATTGCTCGAAAAACTTGGATTTGAGGTAGTTATACCAAATCACTCCGAAAGTGCCCGAACCTATCTGAGCAAGGGTCTATTAAGAAAAGCACGTAAGATAGCCAGAAAGAATGTGTTGCTCCTTAACGATATCATCACAGAAAATACACCTTTGATTGGCATTGAGCCTTCGGCTATTTTGAGCTTCCGCGATGAATATCCTGAACTTGTTGGCAACGATCTCAAGGCCAAGGCTGAAAAGATTGCCATTCATACCTTCACCATAGAAGAGTTTTTGGTTAAGATGTTTGATGAGGGCCTGATTGACAGGGCATTATTTACGCAGGAACCCCGAACGGTATATTATCACGGGCATTGTCAGCAAAAGGCCATAGCTTCGACTGAAGCCGCCCGCAGAGCGCTTGGCATTCCTGTTAACTGGACTGTAAAAGAAATTCCCTCAGGTTGTTGCGGCATGGCCGGTTCATTTGGCTATGAAGCTGAGCACTACGACATTTCAATGAAAATCGGAGAACTGGTTTTATTTCCTTCCATACGCACAATGCCAAAAGAAGCCTTTCTTTCGGCATCGGGCACATCATGTAGGCATCAGATTAAAGATGGCACAGGAGCAAGCACCTCACACCCAATATCTTTGCTTTACGATGCCCTACTCTAACGATAGGCTTACTTTTTTTACTTACTGACAATAAAAAAACGCGCTACTCAGCTCACTCAATATTTACATTGAGACCATCGTAGGCTGCTGATGTATTCTCAAATATCATTTGTGCTTCGGCAGCGAGCTGGTTTAAATCTTTATACCTCGACGAGAAATGCCCGATTACAAGCTTCTCCACACCAGCCATCATGGCGATGCGGGCTGCATCGGTAGTCGTACTATGCCAGGTAGCTTCTGCTTCGGCTTGCAGATTTGAAGCAAAGGTAGCTTCATGGTACAATAGGCTAACGCCTTTTACTGCTTCAGCAATTGGGGGATGAAAGGCAGTGTCGGTGCAAAATGCATAGCTACGCTCCTTGCTGGCAGAAACGAGGCTGTCGTTTGGAACAATTGAACCATCGGGTAATACCAGATCCCGGACCTGCTTAATATTCCTGAATAGTTCGATACTGAGGTCAAATTGCTGAATGCAATCTTCCTTAATATTTGGCGTTCCGGGCTGCTCATCAAACCTGAATCCCCAGGCCGGGATGCGGTGTTTTACGGGGAAAGCATGACATTTCAGCTGCTCGTCAGCAAATAGCAATTGGTTTTCCTGCAGTGCTATGGAATGAAAATGAAGCGGGAAACGTAGAACAGTTTCGGCAGCTTCGAGCTGTACAGTTAGGATATTGTATAAAGCCGCAGGACCGTAGATACTTAGCGGTGTTGTCCGGCCAATGAGATGCATCGTATTGATCAAGCCAATGAGGCCAAAATAGTGATCGCCGTGAAGGTGACTGATCAGAATCTTTTCCAGCTTCACCGGACTGATGTGTAGCCTTTGCATTATCAATTGGGTGCCTTCGGCGCAATCGATCAAAATGGTTCGGTTATCATAGCGAAGCAACTGGCTTGTTGCTGCACGATGCAGGCTTGGGATAGCCGAACCGGAACCAAGAAATGTAATCTGGAAAGGAATCATAACACTAAAGTAATGATTCTTTTCTGCTACTGGCGCTAAGACAATGATTAAAACGAAAAAAGCCACCCTGCATTTTAGCAGGATGGCCTGTAAATATGGCTAAAGTCTGATTATTTCTTCTTGTTGGCCTTTTCCTCTTTTTCGAGGTTTTCTTTCAGGTCGGCAAGAACATCAAGATCGCCGAGGGTAGGACGTTCGAGGTTTTCGTTGATAATCTTCACAACGCGCTTGGTCGATTTGGCTTCGCCTGATTTGGTATCGGCTTCAGCCTGACGGGCAAGAATTGCCTGATCTTCGTGGATGCGCGAGTGAGAAAGGATGATTTTCTTGTTTTCTTTCGAGAACTCAATCACTTTGAAATCAATGTTTTCATCCATCCTGGCCTGCGAACCGTCTTCCTTCTTCAGGTGACGATTGGGAGCAAAACCTTCAACGCCATAAGGCAAAGAAACTACCATGCCCTTGTCGGAGGTTCCAATGATCGTTCCTTTGTGAACGCTGCCAACGGTAAAGATGCTTTCGAATACATCCCAGGGGTTTTCTTCGAGCTGCTTGTGACCAAGGCTCAGACGGCGGTTTTCCTCATCAACCGAGAGAACAACTACCTCTATGCTTTCGCCAATTTTGGTGAATTCAGCAGGATGCTTGATCTTTTTCGACCAATGCAGATCGCTGATGTGGATCAGTCCGTCAACCCCTTCTTCAAGCTCTACGAAGATTCCGAAGTTGGTGAAGTTGCGCACCACAGCCGTATGGCGCGAGTTGACCGGGTAGCGCTGCTGAATGTTTGCCCACGGATCGGGAATGAGCTGCTTCATGCCCAGCGACATTTTGCGTTCGTCGCGGTCGAGGGTCAGGATAACGGCTTCTACTTCGTCGTTCACCTTCAGGAAGTCCTGAGCGGTGCGCAAATGCTGCGACCACGACATTTCCGAAACGTGAATGAGGCCTTCTACGCCAGGAATCACTTCCACAAAGGCACCGTAATCGGCGATAACCACTACCTTGCCTTTTACCTTGTCGCCAATCTTGAGGTTCTGGTCGAGAGCATCCCACGGGTGAGGCGTGAGCTGCTTGAGGCCCAAAGCGATACGCTTTTTGCTTTCGTCGAAGTCGAGGATAACCACCTTGATCTTCTGGTCGAGCTGGACTATTTCTTCGGGATGATTGATGCGGCCCCATGAGAGGTCGGTGATGTGTACAAGGCCGTCAACGCCACCAAGGTCAACAAACACACCATAGGAGGTGATGTTCTTGACGGTTCCTTCGAGCACCTGGCCTTTTTCGAGTTTGCTGATGATTTCGTCTTTCTGCTGCTCGAGTTCGTCTTCAATGAGCGCTTTGTGCGAAACCACAACATTTTTGTATTCATGGTTAATTTTGACCACTTTGAACTCCATGGTCTTGTCAACGTAAATATCGTAGTCGCGAATGGGCTTAACGTCAATTTGCGATCCGGGGAGGAAGGCCTCGATACCGAATACATCCACGATAAGACCACCCTTGGTGCGGCTTTTTACGTAACCTGTGATGATTTCTTCTTTTTCATAGGCTTCGTTCACGCGATCCCATGCACGCAGCAGGCGGGCTTTTTTGTGCGAAAGCTGCAGCTGTCCGCCGGCACCTTCCTGGTTCTCTACATAAACTTCAACCTTATCGCCCACCTTCAGGTGAGGATTGTAGCGAAACTCCGAAAGCGGAATAATTCCATCGCTTTTGAATCCGATGTTTACGATAACCTCGCGGCTGTTTTTGTCTACAACAATACCGTCGATCACCTCATGATCGTTGATGGCACTGAGGGTGCGGTCGTACATGCCTTCGAGCTTGTTGCGCTCGGCTACATTGTACTTCTCGCTTTTTTTGTCAAAAGCATCCCAGTCGAAATGGCTGGGAATTTGTTGTTTTTTGGCCGGTTTTACGGCTTCGGGCTTAACTTCGGGAGCAGCTTCAGCCACCACCTCGGTTTGTTCATCAACAGTGTTCTCGACAGCAGGCACTTCGCTCAGCTGTTCTTCGTTGATGATGTTTTCGTTTTCAGTCATTTAATTTTAACTTGTACCTGCACAAACTTCCGGCGATTTGCTCAGGGAGGTTTAACAATTAACACATTTTCAGGAGACAAGCGCGGTTTCGGCCCGACCCGGAAGGGTCCTGAAACGAGAGTGCAAATTTACGAATTACTTTCTTAATTTCAAGCCTTTTCATTTCTGAATTTTGAAGCTTATTTACTATTCTTCAATGTCAGCCCCAGAATGAGTACTTTTGCAGCCCGAAACACATTCGAAATTTTACCCTATGGCACTCAAATGCGGCATCATCGGCCTGACTAATACCGGAAAAACCACCATATTCAATTGCATGTCGAACACCAAAGCCGAGGCTTCCAGCTATGCTTTCAGCGCTACCAAGTCGAATATCGGCACGGTGGAAGTTCCCGATCCCCGGCTTTATGCCATTGATGCTCTGATCAAATCGGCTAAGGTTGTACCCGCCACTGTGGAGATTGTTGACGTACCAGGTTTGGCCAAAGGCGCAAGCCAGGGCGAAGGCGTGGGCAATAAGTTCCTGGCCGACATCCAGGTGATGGATGCACTGATTCATGTATTGCGCTGTTTCGACGACCCCCAGCTGCCACATATCGAAGGTTCTGTCGACCCGGTGCGCGATATGGAAATTGTTGATTTTGAGCTGCAGGTGCGCGACCTCGACCTCGTGATGCGTAAAATTCAAAGGGTGGAGAAGCTCGTCAGGGCTGGTGACAAAGATGCCCGTCACGTGCTTGATGTGCTCACAACACTGAAAAACCATTTGGAAAACATGGGCAATGCCCGCACGGCACCCATTGAAGAAGAAGACAAAAAACATTTTGCAGAGCTTCAGCTGCTCACGGCCAAACCCGTTATCTATGTGTGCAATGTTGATGATGCATCGGCCGTGAATGGAAATAAATATTCAAATGCAGTGTCGGAAGCCCTAAGAGGACAAGATACTGAGGTGCTGGTCATTGCTGGAAAACTGGAGGCCGAAATCAGCGAACTGGAAGATGAAACCGACAGGGCTGTCTTTTTATCCGATGCAGGCTTGAAGGAACCCGGTGTGAACAAACTCATCCGCGCGGCATACAAACTTCTTAATCTCCAATCTTTTTTCACGGCAGGCCCAAAAGAAGTAAGAGCCTGGACCATTCGCAAGGGCATGACCGCCCCACTTGCTGCTGGGGTAATTCACTCCGACCTCGAAAGGGGTTTCATCCGGGCCGAGGTAATGAAATATCACGATTTTATCGCCTACAAATCAGAGCAGGGCGTAAAAGATGCAGGAAAATTCAAGGTAGAAGGAAAGAACTACGTGGTGGACGATGGCGACATTCTTCACATCCGATTCAATGTCTGAGTTTTAGTTGCCGAAAAGGTTCGCGCGAAGTTTTATCGCATTGTCCTTATATCCAAAGGCATCCAACTGATTCAGGATGATTTCTGCTGCCGCAGCATTTTGGGTTGCTTTTCGCAGCGCTTCGGTTGCTACAGGGGCAAGCCGGAAATTCCAGTGCATCGCTGCATCGACCAGCTCATGAACGATTTGCTCGTTCCACAGCTCAAGTTCCGAAACTGCATTGATGGCATTTATACGGGTGCGAAAATCATAACGACCTGAACAATAGTCGGTCAACTCGCTCATAAACTCATTATTTCCGGCTGTAAGGGCATGTTTCAACCATGCAATACGAACATTGAGGCCCGGAAAACCTCTTTCGTGAGATGTTTTGTTAAGGTATTGGTTCATGTTCGCAGGATCGAGATGTGCAAGAGCGTCGAGGGCAGCAATGATGTTGGAGTAGGACGTATCAGCCAAACAGGCAACAGCTTGCTCTTTAAGCGTCGGAAAGTGATGTGGGCCGAGCCTTTGGAGGGCTGCCCGGCGCACCATCACATCACTGTCGGAAAGCGATTGACCAAATAACGCAATGCTTTCTGCCACCGTATCGTTTTTAAGCTGTTCGAGCAATTCAGCGCGTACAAGGGGGTGGGTATTTTTGTAGGCATTCATCAGATAAAACTCGCGTTTTGACTCCGTTGGCTCATCCCTTAGACTTACAAGAGCCTCGTATCGGTCCGAAAGCCGTTTGGCATTTAGGTACTGGTCAAGACGCTCATAAACAGAACGATTGAAGGTAAAGGTAGCCGGCATGCGATCGCCGGGGTTGAAACGCAGGTAGAGGATGTTGCCTTCCTTGGGCGAGATGTAATAGCTCAAGGTATCCTCGTTCCAGAAGCGATAGGTTTTGCTGGTGGCATCAAGAAAAAATGCTTCGAAAACAAGCCAATCTTTGAAAACAGGTCTGGTTGCAGTTACCGGCTGTGTTTGTCTTACCCTCATCAGGATCGACATTCCATGATCTTCATAATCAATTACATAGTGTGGCTCCCCACCCCTTTCTATCCATTGATCGAAAAAAGCATCCATGCTTCGGCCCGTGGCTTCATAGATGGCTTTACGCAGATCGTAGGTCCAGACTTCACTGTTGGCATGTTTGGTGAGGTAATGTTTGATGGATTTACGAAAATCAGTATCGCCCATTTGATCACGCAAATAGTCGAGCACTAGCGAGCCTTTGGGGTACCAACGATCGACGCCTCCCCTGCTGTCGGCAATAGCGTAACCATTAAGTTTAGCCGCACTGAGCATGCGCTGATACTCCTTTTGCCGCTCCCATTGGTAATACTCTTCACCAAAATACTTGCGTTCAAAAAGCTTGGCATAATAAGTTGCAAAGCTTTCGGTAAGCCACACATCGGTATGACGCAGGTGCGAAAGATAATTGCCAAACCATTGGTGTATAAACTCGTGAACATTGACATTCACATAGTTGCGCTCCCAGAAGGCCCTTGGATCGATGTGAAGATAATCGCCGAAAACTGTGGAAGTGGTGGTTTCCATTCCTGCGTAAAGGTAATCGGCCACCGGCGCCTGCCGATACAATTCGTAAGGATAAGGCACACCAAACTCTTCCTCACAAAAACGGATCATCTCATCCATCAACATATAGGTACTTTCAACATTTGCCTCGCGGTCAGGATAATACCACAATTCAACAGGCAGGCCATTGGAAGCTTTGAAGGATTTCCATTGATACTTGCCTATGATGAGCGCCGTGGAGAAAAACGGATGCTCCCGCTTCATCTGGTAGTGCCATGTCGACGTTCCGTCTTTATTTTTTTTGACTCCAACCCTCAGCCCGTTACTAAAAACCTGATAGCGACTACTAAAAGTGATGTGAAAGTCCATCGTAAGACGATCGTTGACAAACGGCAGCCAGGTAAACGGCCGGTGTGCCCAAATCTGGCGACGCATCGTGTGGGTGCTGTCGTTCCATCCCACAAAGTGTAGCTCAGGCGAGCGCAGAACCTTATATTCCAGTTCCAGCCTGTGTTCTCTGCCAATCGAACGACGACGCGGTAAAATTACATGCAAATTATCGCCTTTTATCTGCCATCTGGCTGGCTGTCCGTCGAGTTTTACCGATGAGAAATCAAAGCCCGGCGTTAAAAGCTTGAGCGTATCAATATCGGTGAGGGTTGTTTTAAGCTGGAATTCAACCCTGGCCAAAAAAGCACGTGTATTGGTGTCGATACTCATCCAAGCGCTAATGTGCTTGTAATCAGCTTGCTTTTCCGGAATATAGCGATTGGGGTCATCATGATAACAAACGACTTGCGTAAAAGAATTCAATCCAACAATAAGAAACAACAGTATGGCTATCGGAGATTTCATTGCCTAAAATTTTCGACGAAATTACCTTGCTAGGGCATATAATCAAAAAATTAAAGCCGCTCTTACGTTAAGAACGGCTTTAATTAGTTGAACTAAAGGATTTATCAGGCCATCATTTGCTTTTCCTTGATAAGGTTGAGCGCACTGCCTGCCCTGAACCATTCGATCTGGTTTTCGTTGTAGGTGTGGTTTGCAGGGAAATCTTCAGTACTTCCATCGCTGTGGTGGAGCCTTACGGTTAGGGATTTTCCTGGTGCAAATTCCTTTAAACCCACTACGCTAATGCGGTCGTTTTCCCTGATCTTGTCGTAATCGGACTTGTCGGCAAAAGTGAGGGCCATCATGCCCTGTTTTTTAAGGTTGGTTTCGTGGATGCGGGCAAACGATTTAACCAGAACAACCCTTACTCCAAGAAATCGGGGCTGCATGGCGGCATGTTCGCGCGATGAACCTTCGCCGTAGTTTTCGTCGCCTACTACAATCGAACCTGAACCGGAGTCGCGGTATTCCTTAGCTGCCTCCGGCACAGGCACATATTGTCCGGAAAGCTGGTTAAGAACGCTATTGGTTTTCTCGTTAAAGTAATTAACCGCACCAGTAAGTGTATTTTGAGCAATATTCTCAAGGTGACCTCTGTAACGCAGCCAGGGGCCGGCCATGGATATATGGTCGGTGGTGCATTTTCCTTTGGCTTTGATGAGCAGGTGCATCTGGTTGAAGTCGTCGCCGTGCCATTTGGCGAAAGGCGCCAGCAGTTGTAAACGGGTCGAGGATGGATCAACTGCTACTTCGATGGTCGAACCATCAGCTGCGGGTTCTACATATCCGTTGTCCTCCACAGCAAAGCCTTGTGGGGGGAAATCAATGCCCTGGGGTTCGTCGAGCTTCACCGCTTCGCCATCTTTGTTGATCAAGGTATCTGTCAGCGGATTGAAGTCGAGGCGGCCGGCCACTGCATAGGCCGTTACGATTTCAGGTGAGGCAACAAATCCGTGCGTGTTGGGGTTGCCGTCGTTGCGTTTGGCAAAGTTGCGGTTAAACGAGGTCATGATGCTGTTGGGCTCTCCTTTTTCAGCATTATGCCTTGCCCATTGACCAATGCAGGGGCCACAGGCATTGGCAAGGACCACTCCTCCGATTTTTTCGAAAACGCCCAAAAATCCGTCGCGCTCAACGGTGTAGCGCACCATTTCTGAGCCAGGGGTTACGGTGTATTCCGACTTAACTTCCAGTTTTTTGTCCAGGGCCTGTTGTGCCACCGATGCTGCACGACTGATGTCCTCGTAAGAGGAGTTGGTGCATGAACCAATAAGGCCTACCTCCAGTTTTAAAGGCCAGCCTTTTTCCTTAGCAACCGTCGCAAACTGCGAAACGGGGGTGGCTAAATCGGGCGTAAAAGGTCCATTAATGTGTGGTTCCAATGTTGAGAGATCGATCTCGATGAGCTGATCGAAATATTTTTCTGGTTCGGCATACACTTCCGGGTCGGCAGTGAGGTAGGCCTTGATTTTGTTGGCCTCGTCGGCCACAGCATCCCTGCCTGTTCCACGAAGGTATTCCTCCATTTTTTCGTCGTAGCCAAACACAGAGGTTGTGGCGCCAATCTCAGCACCCATATTACAAATGGTTCCCTTGCCGGTGCATGAAATGTTGTTTGCGCCGGGACCGAAATACTCTACGATTGCACCTGTTCCACCTTTTACCGTCAGTATTCCGGCCACTTTTAGGATAACATCCTTAGCTGAAGTCCAGCCACTTAACTTACCGGTTAATTTCACACCGATCAGCTTGGGCCACTTTAGTTCCCAGGGCATACCGGCCATCACGTCAACAGCATCAGCACCGCCAACACCAATGGCAACCATACCCAAACCTCCGGCATTGGGTGTGTGCGAGTCGGTACCTATCATCATTCCTCCGGGGAACGCATAATTCTCGAGCACCACCTGATGGATGATTCCGGCGCCCGGCTTCCAGAAACCAATACCATATTTATTTGAAACACTGGCCAGAAAATCGTAGACCTCTTTATTGGCATCGTTGGCGGTCTTGAGGTCGGCTTCTGCACCCAGTTTGGCCTGGATAAGGTGGTCGCAGTGCACAGTACTGGGAACAGCGGTCTTTTTACGTCCGGCCGACATAAACTGCAAAAGAGCCATTTGTGCCGTTGCATCCTGCATGGCCACGCGGTCGGGGTTGAAATCCACATACGATTTGCCACGCTCGTAAGGTTGGCTCGGAAGCTGGTCGGAAAGATGGGAATAAAGAATTTTTTCAGCTAGCGTCAGGGGATGGCCCAGCAGCGTGCGGGCAGCGTCCACTTTAGCAGGCATCTGGGCATAGGCAGCCCTGATCATGTCGAGGTCAAATACCTTCATAATGTTGTTCTGTTAATATAATAACAATATATTCAAGCTTTTATGCAAAGTTAAGAAAGCTTTTTCACTTGTTTAACCGTATAGCATTTTAACGGTTAAAAACATACTGAATGAGATTGGCGCCCATTCTCAGGGCTTTGAGGCGGGTTTCTTCTGAGTTACCATGCACGGCAGCATCCTCCCAGCCGTCTCCAAGGTCGCATTCGTAGGTATAAAAACAAACCAACCTTCCTTCCCAAAAGAGTCCAAAACCCTGCGCTGGTTTGCCGTCGTGTTCATGTATCTTAGGCAGCCCATTGGGGAACTTAAACTTCTGATTATAAATAGGATGATCTTTTGGCAGCTCAACAAAATCGAGCTCCGGAAACACTTTTTTCATTTGAGGCCGCACAAAGGGGTCCATACCATAGTTGTCGTCAATATGCAGGAACCCGCCTCCAATCAGGTAGTGACGAAGATTCCGGGCCTCAGCCGCATCAAACAGCACATTACCATGACCGGTCATGTGAATGAAGGGAAAATTGAAAATTTCCGGCGATCCGGGTTCAACTGTGGCTATCTGTGGGCTGATATTTGTGCCGAGCTGCTGGTTACAAAATTTGACAAGGTTTGGCAATGAGGTAGGATTGGCATACCAATCGCCTCCTCCTCGGTATTTGAGCAGGGCAATCTGAACATCCTGCTGAGCAAAAAGACTATTGGTAAAGCAGATTGCCAGAAATAAGAATAAAAACGAATTCTTCATGATTGTGCAACGCAATAACAGGCCTATTGTTTTTTCATGTGATTCACAAGATGTACAGTATGGCATGCTGTCAGGGCGGCAGTTTCGGTGCGCAGCCGCGATTTTCCGAGGCTTACAGGCACAAAACCATGCGTCTTGGCCAGCTCAACTTCGCCTGGGGAAAAATCGCCCTCAGGTCCGATGAGCACCAATACCATTGTCTCCGGCTTAACAGCATCAGCAAGCTCAAGATTTACAGATTCATCAATCCATGCAATAAAACGCTGGCCTTCAAAAGGTTTTCTGATCAATTCCTCAAGGCTTGACACTACATTTATTTCGGGCAAGCGCGACTTGACCGATTGTTTCATGGCAGCAACAGCGGTGCGGATAAGCCTTTCGGTCTTCACAATCCTTCGTTCGGAGTGCTCAGAAAAAAACAAGCTGACTATATCGATGCCTATTTCAGTGGCCTTTTCTATAAACCATTCCGTGCGCTCGATGTTTTTCGTGGGCGCCAAAGCTATGTGTACACCATAAGGCCAATGGTCATGTCCTGGCCGTTCTGATCCACAGATGACGGTGGTTTTCTTCGGATGCGTAATTTCAATAATTGCGTCAAACAAAAAGCCTTTACCGTTGGATATCAAAATTTTATCTCCCGATTGCATGCGCAGCACACGTGCGCAATGCATCGATTCTTCCTCGCTGAGCGCGAGACGTCCTTGGGCTGCATCGGGAGCATAAAATAAGTGCATCAGATATTTTCAGACAAAATAAAGCAAAAGTTGCATTTGTTCTGCTTTAGCTGCCTGAATCGTAATTGAATAGTTCAGATCAAGTTTTGAGGACGTTTATTCATCGAAATATTTAACTAATAATTAACTGTCTGTGTTTGAATTTATTATCAACTTTTAACCAATAATTTTAATCCTTGTATCTAACTTTAAAGAACGACAGTAAATTTGTGGGCTGACCACCCAAAATAACCTTAAACCCCAATAACCAATTGAGTGTGGTGTCGGCTACCAGATAAACGACCATTCCTTGGAGGACGATTCCGGGGTAAAAACCGAAAACCCTTAGGTGTAGAAATCTTACTAATTGAGAAAAAATCATGAAAAATCAAATTCTTTTCCTTTTCGTCTTGTTCCTGTCATTCAGTGTGCAGTCGCAAACCAATTGCAGCGTGAGCGGCATCACTGTCGAGCCTGTTCCAGGTAAACCGCTGGAATACAACATCAAATTCACATTTACGGTGAATCAGGCTGTGAATAACTCCTTAGCAGTTTCGGGCAGCAACCCCAACGGTGGTATAATTACCAATATGGCAACTCCGCTTAATGTAAGTCTCTCTTCAGGCAGCAATGTAC